>NZ_LZJJ01000575.1:0-10810 GCF_001667625.1 Mycobacterium sp. E1715 | reverse complement strand
CGCCGCCCGTTCGCGTCGATGTGTGACAGCGACGAAGTCGACTTCAATGAGGTGTTTTTCACCGACGCGCGGGTGCCGGCCGAGAATCTGGTGGGCGAACTCAACGGCGGATGGCGGGTGGCGACCGGTTCCCTGGGGCACGAACGCGTGATGCTGTGGATGGGGTACGTCGACCTGCTGCACGAATTGAGCATCGATTTCGCTCCCGCGAGCTCACTTGAGCGGGATCGCTACGCCACCCTGGTGATGGACGCCTACGCGTTGCGCCTACTGGGGTCCGTGGCGTTGTCGCGCGCCGCGCGCGGGGAAGAGGACGTGCCGGCCCAATCGGTCCTCAAGTTGCTGGGCTCCGAGGCCCTGCAACGGGCATCGGAGGACGCGTTGAATGCCGCGCAGACGGACGGGCTGGTGCACCGCGCGGTGACCGCCCCGTTCGCCGCCCTCAACCTCGACAGCCATTACCGCAGCTGGTTCGACCGATACGCGCGCACCTTCGCCGCGACGATCGCCGGCGGCACGTCGGAGATTCAGCGGAACATCATCGCCGAGCGCGTGCTCGGCCTCCCCCGGAATTAGCGGGCGTCCCGCCAGGCGTAGTACCCGATCGCGACCAGCCCGGCGGCGATCGACACGGCGCCTAACACCATGCCCGCCAGTGCGGTTCGGGGATTGCTCGCTTCGCCCCGCTGGACCCGTCTGCGCGCCGCGTCCCCCGTGATCACCGCCGCGATCCCGAAAGGCACCCCGAGCAGCATCCAGCATGTGAGGAGCGCGACCACGCCGACGAGCAGCGAGGCGACGCCCAGCTCGTTTCGAGGAGGCTCGGGCTGACTCATCGCGTCCCATCGTCTCGGTGGCCAGACGAAGTGTACGCGCACCCGTTAGATCACATCCGTCACACAGATTCAGGACCCGCCATTCTGCTCGCCGCACAGCGACAACGGGAGGTTACTACTGGCGATCAGGATTCCGGGGCCGGCTAAAGCTCGGCAAGGCGTGGCGCAAAACCCCTGTCCACCAGAGCCTTTCCGGCATCCCGGGTCAGCTCCCGCGTGTTGCCCAGCAGACCGTCCAGCGTCAGCGACCGTTTGACGTGGTGGTGCAGCGCGTGCTCGGCGGTGAAGCCGACCCCGCCGAGCACCTGCTGGCAGTGCCGGGCGGCGGTCAGCGCCGCCTGGCCGGCGGCGGCCTTCGCCAGCAGCGAGGCAAGGCCGTCGTGATCGTCGGAATGCGTGGCGACATGCAGCGTCGCTTCGGCACCCTGGATCGCGACCAGCGTCTCGGCCAGCCGGTGCCGGATCGCCTGGAAAGAGCTGATGTGACGGCCGAACTGAACGCGGTCCAAAGCGTGCCGGCGCGCCAGCGCCAGCATGGCCCGGCCGGCGCCGACCAACCACCAGCCCAATGCCCGCCTGCCCGCGTCCAGGGCCGGCCGGGTCAACGAGTCCCCATGTGCGACGCGGTGTATCGGCAACAACTCGTCGATCGCCGAACCGGCGACCTCGCCGCGCTCCCAAATCACCCAGGAGCCGCCGGCGAACGGTAGCGGCATGGTGTCGCCGGGCGCGGCGCCGGACTCGCGTAACACCAAGTCGTTGAGGACCGGGGCGTGGGCGCCGGTCTCGCCAAGCAGCCGGAATACCAAAGGGACGGCGACATCGGGCATTTCGTCCAGCATGTCCCGCCAGCCCAGGTCGGTCAGCGCCGCATCGAGCTTGACCCCCGACGCGGCCGCCATCGTCGTCCGCAGCGAACCTTCCAGCAGGCGCAGCGACTCGGGATCCGTCATGCCGTCCACGGTTCACTCCTTCCCGAGGTCGAGCAGCCGGCGGGCGATGATATTGCGCTGAATCTCGGCGGTCCCGCCGTAGATGGTGGCCGCGCGTGAGTACAGGTATTCCGCGCGCCACGGTGTGTCGTCGAGTTCGAGCACTCCGGGCAGCAGGTCGCGGACCGTGTCGTAGAGCCGTTGCTCCGCGCCGGCCAGCAGCACCTTGTCGATGGACGTGTCCGGTCCCAGGCGTGCCCCGTCGCGCAGCCGGTACTGGGTGTCGCGGGACCGGCAGCGCAGTGTGTGCAGCGCCAGATACGCCGCGCCCAAGGCGGATTCGCTGGGATCGCCGGCGGCCGACGCCTGCACGATGAGTTCGTCGAAGCGGGAGTACAGGTAGGCGATTCGCTGCCAGAAGCAGGTGGACCGCTCATACGGGAGGAGGTCCATGGCGAGTCGCCAGCCGTCGCCCGGTCGGCCGAGCATCCGGCTGCCCGGGATCACCACGTCGTCGTAGTAGACCTCGCAGAATTCGTCCACGCCGTGCATCGTCCGGAGCGGCCTGATGGTGATGCCGGGCGTGTCGAGGTCGACGAAGAAGGCGGTGATCCCGTCGTGGCCCGGTCCGGTGCGGGTGAGCAGGACGCAGCGCGACGAGAACTGCGCGAAGCTGGTCCACACCTTCTGCCCGTTGACGATCCAGTTGTCGCCTAGCTGCGTCGCACGGGTGGTCAGCGAGGCCAGGTCGCTGCCCGACCCCGGTTCGGAAAAGCCTTGACACCATTGCTCTTCGCCGCTCAGCAGCCGCGGCACCATTTCGGCGGCGAGCTCCGGCGGGGCGTAGTCGATCATCGTGGGTGCGAGCACCTCGAGCATCGAATAGGGGCCGGGTTCGGCGAGGCGGCGACCAACCACCTCCTCGCCCACGATCGCACGCAGCACCGCGGGGCCACCCAATCCACCGACCTCGGCGGGCCAGCCGTAGCGCATCCAATCGGCGTCGTAGAGCGCGCGGCTGACCCGGGCGAACTGCCGCATGTGGCCCTGTAGCGAGTGGTCGGGTCCCGGGGTCAGGTCGTTGTCGTCAAGCCACGATCGCAGGCCCGCCCGGAACTCCTCGACATTCACGGCGCGGGGCGGCCGACGGCGTGCGGGCGCCCGGAGTCGTGCACGCCGCTGCGGCGAATGAACGTCATGGCACGGGTTTTCAGCCGCCACCCGTCCGGGGTGCGGGAGTAGGTGTCGCGGTAGTAGCCGATCCGCATGTCGTGGGTGGCGTGGTCGATGAAGCACAGCGGCTGGGTGCCGCTCGCGGAGTCACCATCGAGGTTCTCGATCAAGGCGGTTCCGGTGAGGAACAATCCCTTTGGGGCGGCGGCGACCAATTCGGGGAACCTGTCCAGCTTGTAGGTTGAGCCGAAGGCGCTGTAGGTGCCGTCCGGGGTGAAGACGCCGATCAGCCCGTCGATGTCCTCTTGGGTGATGGTGACCGCGTAGCGGGCGAGCAGCTGCTGGATCTCGACCAGGTCGTCAATTCGAGTTTGCTGATTTGTCGACATAGACCTTGCCGCCTTTCATGACAAAGCTCACGTGCTGGGTGACGGTGATGTCTTCCAAGGGGTTTCCCGGCACCGCGATGATGTCGGCGAGCTGACCCGCCGCGAGTCGGCCGCGATCGGTCGAGTTGATCAGCTCGGCCGCGGTCACCGTGGCCGCCCGCAGCACCGCCAGCGGCGGCAGCCCCCAGTTGACAAGGGTGACAAGTTCGTCGGCGTTGCGGCCGTGCGGGATCGCGGGCGCGTCGGTGCCCACCGCGATCTTCACGCCCGCCTCGTACGCCGCCACGATCGAGGTGCGCGCCTTCGGGAACATCTCGGCCGCCTTGGCCTGCAGCTCGGGCGGGGCGTGCGAAACGTCCATGGCGTCCCCGTCGGCGAGGCGCCGGGTGCTGACCAGGAAGGTGCCGTGCTCGACCAGGGACGCGATCGCCTCGTCGTCGATCAAGAAGCCGTGCTCGATGCAGTCGATGCCGGCGTCGACGGCATGCTTGACCGCCTCGGCCCCGTGCGTGTGCGCGGCGACGCGCAGCCCGCGCCGGTGCGCCTCGTCGACGATCGCGCGCAGTTCCTCGTCGGAATAGTGTTGTGCGCCAGGCGGACCGGTCAGCGACATCACCCCGCCCGAGCAACAGACCTTGATCAGCTCGGCGCCGTGTTTGATCTGGTAGCGCACGGCCTTGCGGATTTCGTCGATGCCGTTGGCGATGCCCTCTTCGACGGTCAGCTCCAGCGCGTGGGGCGCGAACGCCGCGAACATCGTGGGGTCCAGGTGGCCGCCGGTGGGGGTGATGGCGTGCCCGGCCGGCACCACGCGCGGACCGTCGATCCAGCCCGCGTCGATGGCCTTGCCCAGCGCGACGTCCAACAGGTAGCCGCCGGTCTTGACGAACAGGCCGAGGTTGCGCACGGTGGTGAATCCGGCGCGCAGCGTGCGCCGCGCGTTGCCGACCGCGCGCAACACCCGCGTCGGCGGGTCGTCCTGAACCTGGGACAGGCCGGGCTTTTCGCCGCGGCCGCCCATCAACAGGTTGACCTCCATGTCCATCAGCCCCGGCAGCAGGATCGCCTCGCCGAGGTCGACGAGCTCGCCCTCCGGCTCGCCGCCGACCCGCACGATCCGGTCGCCCTCCACCTGGACGACGCCGGGGGAGACGATCTCGCCGGCGTCGACATCGAGCAGCCCGGCGGCCTTGAGCGTCAACACCGGTCAGATCACCGGCTCCCGGATGCACTCCACCCAGGCCGCGCCGCTGTCGGGCACCCTCGGCTGTTTCCAGGCCTCGATCGGAAACGACACCATGACGAGCGACTGCATCATGTGCATGAGAGCCTTTGCGTCCTCGGGGAGATCGTCGAGTGGGTATCTGTCACAGTAGGCGATCACGTCGTCGAGGCGGGGGAAGGCCACGTCGTAGAAGGCCTGCATCTCGGCCATCGTCGAGGACAGCCGCTTGGCGTAGCGCTCGGGTTCGGTGGCCAGGTCCCAGCCCAAAAAGGGCTCGAGGTCGGCGAATTCAGCGGGCAGCAGCGACGTGGCCATTGTTCTGATACTCCTTGACGTAGTCACCGGTCGTCTTGTGCAGATGACGGATCAAGACTTCCTGGTCGCACAGCAGGAATTCCGTGACGGCCCGCGTGCCGATCATGGTCTGGGTCGCTTCCAGCGTGTTGGCGTCCTGCAGCGCGTACTCCTTGAAGGTCACGGCGGCCAACTCCTGGGCAAGCCGCTCCCGCGCATTGCGCGGCGGGACGAAATACAGCGTGCACTCGAAGATGTGCTTGTCCACGGCGGTCGGCCAGTAGTGGTAGGTCAAATACCAGCCCGGCTCCCAGATCAGCAGCATGAAGTTCGGGTAGAACAGCCACGAGTCGATGCCCCACTGCGGCACCCTCTTCACGTTGACGCCCGGTGGCAGGTCGAGGTTTTCGATGATCTCCGGCTTGTCCCATGGGCCGAACAGGCCGCTGCGCAACACCTGGTCCATCGGCTTCACCATGGACATGTCCGGGGGCGGCGCCTGGCCGCCCCACGTCGACTGCAGATTGTGCGGGCCGGCCAACTCGTAGTGCAGCGCCTCATAGCCGTACTTCTGGATCTTGGCGGCTTCTTCCTTGGTGTACTGGCCCTGGTGCAGGATCGGCGCGTGGTAGAACTCGACGAACGCGTCGATGAACAGCTTCCAGTTGCTGCCGACCTCGGCGCGGTAGGAGTACGTCTCGGTCATCTCGCCGAAGGGGTAGCCCTCGATGCTCTTGGCCAGTGGCCCGAGGTAGTCGACGAGCGGCGCCGCGTTCTGGTCGAAGTTGATGAATATGAAACCTTCCCACACCTCGCATCGGACCGGCGCCAGGCCGAAGTTGCCCTTGTCGAGGTTGAAGAACTCGTCTTCCTGCTGGACGAAGGTCAGCTCACCGTCGAGGCTGTAGCGCCAGGCGTGGTACTTGCAGGTGAACTGCCGGCAGGTACCGGAGGTCTCCTCGTTCGGGAAGTCGTTCCACACCAACTTGTTTCCGCGGTGGCGGCAGACGTTGTGATACGCCTTGACCGATCCGTCCTTCGTCTTGACGATGATGACCGACGTGCCCTTGCCCGCCGACGGCAGTTCCCGGGTGAAGTAGCTGCCGGTGCGCGGGAGGCGATTGATCCGCCCGACGTTGAGCCAGGTCTTCCTGAAGACGGCGTCGCGCTCGGCGTCGAAGAACGCCGGATCGATCGAGTCGGTGTAATCGACAGGCGCCGTGCCGAGTTCGGGGTAGTTCTCTGTCCAGCTGCCTGCGGCCGGCTTGGGGAAGTGGGGCACCTTTCTACCTCTCTCAGTGGTTCCGATCGGCGTTTTCGAGCTGTACGCCAAAAGTGTTGAAGGCCATGGCCAGCGTGGCGTAGCAGCCGACCGTGAAGACGAAATCCATCCGCTGCCGGTCGTCGAGGCGCTCGCCGAGCGCGGCCCAGGTCTCGTCGGACAGTCGCGATTTGTCGTCAAGTTCGTCGACGGCGGTGATCACCGCGCGATCGAACTCGTCCAAGTCGCCGGCGCTCTCGCCGGCATCACCAACTACGGCGGCGATCTGATCGTCGGTGATTCCCTCGTCCCTGGCCATGCGGGCGTGGTGAGACCACTCGTAGGCGCATTCGCGACGATGCGCCACGCGCAGGATGGCCAGCTCGCGGACGCGCGCCGGCAGCGTGGACGAGGTCAAGAGATGAACGTTGAACCGCAGAAACGCCTTGGCCAGCGCCGGGTGGCGGGCGAGGGTGCTGAGCGCGTTGTTGGCAGCCGGGTCACGCATCGCCGAGAGCGCCTTGTGGGTGGTTTCGTCCCACTGATCGGCCGGCAGCGGCGGCAACCGCATCCGAGCTCTCCTCTCGCCATCCTCCCCGCCACCTCTCGGCCAGGGAGAATCAGATTCTCATTTACAACCAATAGAGTTGCACGAATCGCGCGGCCGGTCAATGCCGGCGGGAGGGGTCTCGCCCGGCTGGGATGCCGCGCGCGCACGCGGCGTCCAAAACGGCTCCCTTCCTGCGAAAACGTCCGCGGCCGCGCGGGGCTCGCCGACAACGAGGCCGGCTACCTCGGCGCATCCTCGTCCCGGGGCGGGCGGTTTATGGGCGTGTTCCGCCACCGGTGGGGCGGGCGAAAGCCGGTCGTGGCGTCGGCTGGATGTTGATTCTCGCTTGGCGAGAAGATAGTTTTCATTTTAGTGATCTTGGCACGGGACAGCGATTCGCCGAGGCTGCGTGGGAGCGGAACCGGATAGGCGGACCCGACGGAAGGGCAACGGCCATGAACAAAGAAGACATGATCCTGATCAGCGTCGACGACCACACCGTTGAGCCGCCGGACATGTTCAAGAACCACCTGCCGAAGAAGTATCAGGACGACGCGCCGCGGCTGGTGCACAACGCCGACGGTTCGGACATGTGGAAGTTCCGCGACACCGTCATCCCCAACGTCGCGCTCAACGCCGTCGCCGGTCGGCCGAAGGAGGAGTACGGCATCGAGCCGACGGGGCTCGACGAGATCCGGCCGGGTTGTTACAACGTCGACGAGCGCGTCAAGGACATGAACGCCGGCGGCATCCTGGCCTCGATCTGCTTCCCGTCCTTCCCGGGCTTCGCCGGGCGGCTGTTCGCCACCGACGACAACGACTTCTCGATCGCGCTGGTGCAGGCCTACAACGACTGGCACATCGACGAGTGGTGCGGCGCCTATCCCGCGCGCTTCATCCCGATGGCGATCCCGGTGATCTGGGATGCCGAGGCGTGCGCCGCCGAGGTGCGGCGGGTGTCGAAGAAGGGCGTGCACGCGCTGACCTTCACCGAAAACCCGGCCGCGATGGGCTATCCCAGCTTCCACGACGAGTACTGGAACCCGCTGTGGAAAGCGTTGGTGGAGACCGACACCGTGATGAACGTGCACATCGGGTCCTCGGGCCGGTTGGCCATCACCGCGCCGGACGCGCCGATGGACGTGATGATCACGCTGCAGCCGATGAACATCGTGCAGGCCGCCGCCGACCTGTTGTGGTCGCGGCCGATCAAGGAGTACCCGGACCTGAAAATCGCGCTGTCCGAGGGCGGAACGGGCTGGATCCCCTACTTCCTCGAGCGCGCCGACCGGACCTACGAGATGCACTCCGCCTGGACGCACCAGAACTTCAAGGGCAAGCTGCCCAGCGAGGTCTTCCGCGACCACTTCCTGACCTGCTTCATCAGCGACAAGGTGGGCGTGGCGCTACGCAACATGATCGGCATCGACAACATCTGCTGGGAAGCCGACTACCCGCACAGCGACTCGATGTGGCCGGGCGCGCCGGAAGAGCTGTGGGACGTACTGAGCATCAACAACGTTCCCGACGATGAGATCAACAAGATGACGCACGAGAACGCCATGCGCTGGTACTCGTTCGACCCGTTCACGCACATTTCGCGCGAACAGGCGACGGTCGGTGCGCTGCGCAAGGCCGCCGAGGGGCACGACGTGTCCATCAAGGCGAAGGGCCACGACAAGGACAGCCGGGGCGGCTCGTCCTTCGCGGAATTCGCGGCCAACGCGAAGGCCCTCAGCGGCAACAAGGATTAACGGTCCCGTTCCCGGGCGAGCAGACGCAGAATCGCACTGCGCGGGCCGCGATCGTGCGATTCTGCGTCTGCTCGCGCTTGATGGAGGTGCGCCAATGCCCAGCGCCGGAATGAACTTCGAGCTGACCGATGATCAGGAGCTGATCCGCCGGTCCGTCGCCGAGCTGGCGCGCAAGTTCGACGACCAGTACTGGATGGAAAAAGACCAGGCCCACGAATTCCCTTCCGAGTTCTATCAGGCCATCGCCGACGGCGGCTGGCTCGGCATGACGATCCCCGCCGAGTACGGCGGTCACGGCCTCGGGATCACCGAAGCCACCATCCTGCTGGAAGAGGTCGCGAAGTCCGGCGGCGCCATGAACGCCGCCAGCGCGATTCACCTGTCCATCTTCGGCATGCAACCGGTGGTGGTGCACGGCTCCGACGAACTCAAGGCGCGCACGCTGCCCAAGGTCGCCACCGGCGAGGTGCACGTCTGCTTCGGCGTGACCGAACCCGGTGCGGGGCTGGACACCTCGCGCATCACCACCTTCGCCAAACGCGACGGCGACCGCTACATCGTCAACGGCCGCAAGGTGTGGATCTCCAAAGCCATGGAGTCGGACAAGATCCTGCTACTCACCCGCACCCAGAGCTACGAGGAAGTGTCCAAGAAGACCGATGGGATGACGTTGTTCATCACCGACCTCGACCGCAGCAGGGTCGACGTCCGCCCCATCCGCAAGATGGGCCGCAACGCGGTCAGCTCCAACGAATTGTTTATCGACAATCTCGAGGTTCCGGTCGAGGACCGAATCGGCGAGGAGGGCAAGGGATTTCAGTACATCTTGGACGGCCTCAACCCGGAGCGGATGCTGATCGCCGCCGAGGCGCTCGGCATCGGCCGGGTGGCGCTGGACAAGGCGGTGAAATACGGCAACGAGCGTGAGGTCTTCGGCCGGCCCATCGGCATGAACCAGGGCCTGCAATTCCCGCTCGCCGACTCGCTGGCACGCCTCGACGCCGCCGAGTTGATGCTGCGCAAGGCGACCTGGCTGTACGACAACGGCAAACCCTGTGGGCGCGAGGCGAATACCGCGAAATACCTGTGCGCCGACGCCGGCTTCACCGCCGCGGACCGGGCGTTGCAAACCCACGGCGGCATGGGTTACGCGGAGGAGTACCACATCACCCGCTACTTCCGCGAGGCCCGGCTGATGAAGATCGCGCCGGTCAGCCAGGAGATGATCCTGAACTTCCTGGGATCCAACGTGTTGAAACTGCCGAGGAGCTATTGACCGCGCCCGACGAGCACGTGCTGCTGTCCGAGGACCGCGACGGCGTACGCACGCTCACGCTCAACCGCCCGCGCCGCAAGAATGCGATCAACCCCGAACTGTGGATCGCGTTGCGGGACGCGCTGCAGGCCGCCGGCCACGACCGCGGCGTGCGCGCGCTCGTGCTCACCGGCTCCGGCGGCAGCTTCTGCTCCGGTGCGGACATCTCGGTCCCCGACGACATTCATCCGACCTACAAGCTGCAGCGTTTGACCGACGTGGCGCTGGCCCTGCACGAGCTTGCGATGCCGACCATCGCCAAGGTGGCCGGAGTGGCCGTCGGGGCGGGATGGAACCTCGCGCTGGGATGCGACTTCGTCGTGGCAACGCCGGAATCGAAGTTCTGCCAGATCTTTTCCAAGCGTGGTCTGTCGATCGACCTCGGCGGATCGTGGTTGCTGCCCAAACTCGTTGGCCTGCAACAGGCCAAGCGGCTCGCGCTGCTCGCCGAGACGATCGACGCCGAGGAGGCGCACGCGCTGAACTTGGTGACGTGGCTGGTGCCGGCCGCGGAGATCGACGCCTTCGTCGACGATCTCGCCCACCGGCTGGCGGCCGGCCCGCCGATCGCCCTCGCCCACACCAAGGCCCTGCTGAACGAGGGTGCGGACAGCACGTTGCGCGACGCACTGGCCAACGAGGCCCGCGCCCAGGTCGGTAATTTCGCGACGGCCGACGCGTCCGCCGCCTATGCCGCCTTCGCGCAGCGGCGGGAGCCGTCGTTTACTGGCCGGTGGGCGCTATCGAAATCCAAGGAAGCGGAGTAGGGAAATGCGGGAAACAGTCATCGTCGAAGCCGTGCGCACCGCGGTGGGCAAGCGCAACGGCGGCCTGGCCGGGATGCACGCCGCGGACCTGTCGGCCGTCGTCCTCAACGAACTGCTGGAACGCACGGGAGTCGGCCCGGAGATGGTCGACGACGTGATCTGGGGATGTGTGTCCCAGGTCGGCGACCAGTCCAGCAACATCGGCCGCTACGCGGTCCTGGCCGCCGGCTGGCCGGAGACCATCCCCGGGACCACCGTGAACCGCGCGTGCGGCTCGAGCCAGCAGGCGCTCGACTTCGCCGTGCAGGCGGTCA
>NZ_LZJJ01000574.1:0-4911 GCF_001667625.1 Mycobacterium sp. E1715 | reverse complement strand
AGCCTTCCTGTGCTCGGGGCAACCAGCGCGTCACCCGCCGGCCGACCAACTCGACGGCCGCCGACGTGGCGAACCCGAGGACGCCGATGGTGATGATGCCGACGAACACCTGCGGGTAGGCCAGCACGGTGTAGTCCTGCCAGGTGCGGTAGCCGACGCCGAGGCGGCCCGAGATCATCTCGGCGGAGATGACGCAGATCCAGGCCACGCCCATGCCGACCGACAGGCCGCCGAACACGCCCGGCAAGATGCCCGGCAGCACCACCTGGGTCAGCACCGCCCACCGGCCACCGCCCAGCGTGCGCACCGAGTCCTCCCACAGGGTCGGCAGCGCCCGCACGGCGTGCCGGGTGCTGACCATGATCGGGAAGTAGGCGGCGAGGAACGTGATGAACACGATGCCCGCCTCGTCGGTCGGGAACAGCAGGATCGCCACGGGCACGATCGCGATCGCGGGGACGGGGCGCGCCAACTCGGCCAGGGGACCGAACAGGTCGGCGAACAGGCGCGAACGGCCCAGCAGGACACCGGTCGCCACGCCGATCACGGCCGCCAACCCGAAGCCGGTGAGGATGCGGATCAACGACTGCGCCAGGTCGAGCCAGTACTCGCCGGCACCGAGCCGCCGCTGCAGCGCGTGCACGATCTGCGTGACGGTGGGCAACGTGTCGAACCGCAGCAGCAGCCGCACCTTGCCCGCGGTGAGCAACTGCCACAACCCGATTGCGGCCAGCACCGACGCCAGCCGCAGCAGCCGCGACCCCCAGGCGGAGGTGCGCCGCCGCGTATGCGCGAGCGCGGGCGTCGGGATCACGCCGGGCGCCCGGTCGGCCACTGCTTCGACGGTCATACCGAACCTCCCAGTGCCTGCTGGTAATTCATCACGACGCCGCCCGGGTGGGCCCCCAGGTACCGGTGCGCCCCGGCCTGCGTGCCGAACGGCAGATAGTTTCGGCCGTCTTTCACCCACACCGCCTTGTCGGCGAACCACCGGGTGCCGAGCTCGGCGTCGGGAACGTAGGCCGCGCGGATTTTCCCGCCGCGGGCGGTGGCCTCGGCGACCGCCCGCAGCAAGCCGGTGGGGTTCGCGACCGTCTGCGTCGTGTCGGCGCCGTCCAACCACAGCTCGCTGGTCAGCGCGGGGTCGCCGGAGAGCAGGGACGGGTTGGTGGCCCGCGCCCGGGTGGCGGCGTAGTCCAGCCCGCGGGCGGCGAACACCGCGCGCAGCGGATCGTCCACCGCGAACTTCCCCACGTCGAGGTCGGCGAAGTCACCGATCGATTTCAGGTAGGGCACATCGCTTTTCAGCGCGCCGATCAGCGACGGCTTGAGCGTGGTGTCGAACGACGTCCCGCCGGGGCCGTTGTAGAGGTACACCACCTCCTGCGGCAGACCGCTGGCCTGGGCGACGATGCGCGCCGCCTCGAGCGGCTTGTCGTTGAGGAAGTCGGTGGCGTCCAGTTGCGCCTGCAGGAACGCCGCCAGCACCTCCGGGTGCGAGGACGCATATGCGCGTCGCACCACCACGCCGTGCAGCGTCGGCAGGTTCAGCTCGGCCCCGTCGTACAGCAGCTTGGCCTTGCCCTGGTACACCAGCAGCCCGGGCCACGCGACGAACTGCGAAAGCCCGTTCACCTGACCCGATTCCAGCGCGGACGCGCCAACCTGGGGCTGCTGGTTGAGTACCTCGACGCCGGTGATGCCGGCCCTGCCCAGCGCACGCACTAACGTGCCGTGGCCCGCGGAGCCCACACTGGCCGACACCTTGGCGCCGGCCAGGTCGGCGAGCGCGGTCGCCGGCGAATCGGGCGCCACCACAACCATGTTCAGCGCGCCCTTGGGGTTGTAGCCGGTGACCGACACCATTTCCGTGCGGGCCAGCGGGTTGGCCTGGGTCTTGGACCCGTTGATCAGCATCGGGTAGTCGCCCATCGATCCGATGTCGATCTTCTCGGCAAGCATCTGGGCGGTGATCGGGGCGCCGGTGTCGTAATCCTGCCAGCGCACGGCGTATCTGGTGCCGGTGCGGGTGGTGATGTCGGCGAGCCGCCGCTCGAGGTAGCCCTGCGCACGCAGCAGCGTGCCGGCGGTCACCGTGTTGATGGTCTTCGACTGGTATCCCACCACGACGTTGACCACGCCGGAGGATTGCGAGAACGATTCCAGCGAGCACCCGTTGGCGAACACGGCCAGCGCGCTCGCCACCGAAAGCAGCCGGAGGGCATGCTTTTTCATGATGGCATCGGGTTTCAGCGGAGGAGATAGGGCATGTTCACGGTGACGGCGCCGGTCGGACACCGAGCCGCGCAGGGGCCGCAGTACCAGCACTCGTCGACGTGCATGAATGCCTTGCCGGTGTCGGGGTTGATCGCCAGCGCGTCCAGCGGACAGACCTCGACGCACAGGGTGCAGCCGTCGATGCACAACGACTCGTCGATCGTCACCGGCACGTCGGCCCGGGTGTTGTTGACCAGCGTCATGTATCGCTCCTTGTCAGGCTGCCGCGCATGGTGATTCGATCGCCACGCATCCGGATGTACTCCAAGTCAACGGGTGTGCCGTCGGCGAGACTGGTGAGCCGCTCCAGCATGAGCAGTGCGGCCCCGTCGGGCACCTGCAGGGTGGCCGCCGAATGCGCGTCGGCGGGGATGGCCTCCAGCGCGAGCGACGCCGAGCCCAGCCGCTGCCCGCTGACCTCTTCGATGAGCGCGAACACATCGTTGGTCTCCAGCGGATGGCGCAGCACCTGCTCCCCGATACCCGGGGCCAGGTAGGTCAGATCGAGGCTGAGCGGCAGGTCGCCGAGGTAGCGCAGGCGTTCGATGAAGACCGCCTGTTCGCCGGGCGCCAGCCCCAACCGGCGGGCCACCGACGGCGGCGCGGCGACGGGCATTGCGGCGCGCACCTCGTTGCGCACCTCACCCAGGTTCTTGAAAGTCTCCTTCAGCCCCAGCAACGCGTCCAGCCCGTGCGAGTACTTGCGCTGGGCGACGTGCGTGCCGACCTTGGGCCCGCGCTCGATCAACCCCTCGTGCTTCAGCAGCGCAAGCGCCTCACGAACGGTGTTGCGCGACACCAGGAATTCGGCCGCCAGGTCGTGTTCGGCCGGCAACCCGGCGGGATAGGCGTCGGCGTGGATCTGTTGGCGCAACACGTCGGCGACCCGGCGGGCGCGGTCGGCCCTGGGCTCGCTGCTGATCGGTTGCGCCACGCGGCCACGCTAACGCGGCTCAGGGGCGCATTTCGGCCGAGCGACGAGGGCCCCCGCCGGCGCCTCGGGGCATTGCGCCGGGGCGCTTTCATCGGCGACCAGCCAAAACCGGGAGCCGGCGCACCATTGCGCCACCCCGGCGCCGCCGTCGTGGTTCCGATCGCGGTGAGCGGAACCGTTTGGGGCACGGGCTATCGCGAAGCGCCGACCATCTCGGGATCGCGGCCGGGCCCAGGCGGTACACCTTGCGATCCGGCAGGGCGCGACCGCGCGGGCACCAATGGCACGGCCGCCAACGGAAACAACGCGCACAGCGCCCAGGCCGGCGGGTATCCGGCGGCCATGATCAGCGCACCGAAAAGCGGGGGCCCGGCGGCGGCCGTCAGCCGTTGGGTGGTGTTCTGCAGACCCAACGCGCGCCCGCTCCAGAACGGTCCGGCGAACTCGGTGATGGCGGTGGCCTCGAGCCCGTTGTCGAGCACCGCGAGCACCGAGATGACGACCATGAGCAACACGTCGTAACCCGAACCGGTGCCGTCGGTGAGGGCGAGCAGCAACAGGGTCAGCGCGGCGCCGACCGCGATGGTGCGGACCGGCCGCATCCGCGAGCCGACGCGGTCCGACCAGCGCCCGACGGCGATTCGGCCCGCCGCGCCCAGCAATTGACACACGGTGACCAGGCCGCCGGCGGCGGCGACCGACCACCCGTGGTGGTGTATCAGCCACACGAGCATGAAGGTCACGGTCACCGTCTGCGGCACCATCAGCAGGGCGCCCACCGCGTGAATTCGCCAGAGCACGGACGATCCGCGATACGGGCTGGCCAGCTCGGCCTCGGTGGCTATCTTGCGGGATTTTCGCGGCGGATCGACGATCCCGAGCGCGCTGGCCATCGCGGCCACCGTGCACATCAGCGCGAGGAACATCAGCCCGGAACGGGGACCGCGCTCGGCCAGCTCCGGTATCACGAGCGCACCCAGGGCGATCCCCAACGGTTGCGCGGTCTGGCGGATGCCCATCGCCAGGCCCCGTTGATGCGCCGGGAACCAGGCGGACACCAGCCGGCCGCCGGCGGTGTTGCAGCTGGCGGCGGCCATCCCCCCGAGAAACAGGAAGACCCCGACGGCCACCATCGAGTGGGCCGACGCCGCCGCGTACGCCGCCACCGCCGTGAGCGCAGAACCGGCGGTCAGCACGACCCGCTCACCGACGCGGTCCAGCACCCAGCCCCAGAGCACGAGCGTGACGACCATGCCCCAACTCGGCATCGATGACAACAGGCCCGCTTCGGTCAACGAAATGCCCCTGCGCCCCTGCAGCGAAGGGATCAGGAACGCAACGCCGTTGATGAACAGGAACGAGGTCGCCGTAACCCCCAGGGAGACGGCCATGACCGACCAGCGCGCGCCCGCGCCGAGTTGGTGTGCGCCGCCGGCCTCGGTAAGCATGCAATCCATGGTGGCACGGGCTTCATCGTTCGCCGGGCACCTCGGCGCCGCGGCGACACCGTAACTTATTGAACCCTAAGGTATTTGATAACAAGAGCTCAGCATTCACGTCCGGTCCAAGGGGACAGAATTTGCGAATTGCGTTGTGTGCGTGATCATTTGGCCACGCGGTGCAACCACCTCGTCACCAGGGCGATTCACAGCGTGAACATAGCCTTTTCTTATGCGTCAATACGGCGTTTTCTCAGCGCG
>NZ_LZJJ01000573.1:0-11731 GCF_001667625.1 Mycobacterium sp. E1715 | reverse complement strand
TGTTTTTAAGGGGCCGGGCCTGATTCCCGGCGCGTCGCAGGGCCGCGGCCTGGGCCTGGATTTCCTTCGGCACATCGGCGACGGTGAACGTGTGCTCGCCCGCCGACACCACACCGAGGTTGGGCACCAGCGTGGTGAACGGGTAGTCGGCGATCTTGGGCTTGGCCGCCGAGATCGCCGACACCAAGGACGATTTCCCGGCCGAGGGAAACCCGATGAGACCAGCGTCGGCGACGGTCTTGAGTTCCAGCGTCAGGTCCCGGGTCTCACCCTCCTCGCCGAGCAGCGCGAAGCCGGGGGCCTTGCGGGCGCGTGACGCGAGCGCCGCGTTGCCCAGGCCACCGCGGCCGCCGGCCGCGGCCTCGAAGCGGGTGCCCGCCCCCACCAGATCCGCTAGCAGGCGGCCGTTTTCGTCCAGCACGACGGTGCCGTCGGGCACCTTGACTTCCAGATCCGCACCGGCCGCCCCGTCGCGGTTGTTGCCCATCCCCTGTTTTCCCGACGGCGCGGTGACGTGCGGATGGAAGTGGAAGTCCAGCAAGGTGTGGACCTGCGGGTCGACGACGAAGACGATGCTTCCGCCGCGGCCGCCGTTGCCGCCGTCGGGACCGCCCAGCGGCTTGAATTTCTCGCGGTGGACGGACGCGCAGCCGTTACCGCCGGAACCCGCGCGCGCGTGAATGACGACCCGATCGACAAATCGAGGCATCGAATACCAGCCCTTCGAATGTCACGCCAGGGCGAAAACACCTCGTGAAGCCGCCGCAGCGTTGCCCCGCACGGGGGCGGTGCCCCCGGCTCGCGGCGCCTAGACCTGGGGCGTGATGCTTACGGTTTTGCGTCCGCGCTTGACGCCGAACTCGACGGCGCCGGCCGCCTTGGCGAACAACGTGTCGTCGCCGCCACGCCCGACGTTCACGCCGGGGTGGAACTTGGTGCCACGCTGGCGAACGATGATCTCGCCCGCCTTGACGATCTGGCCGCCGAACCGCTTCACGCCCAGCCGCTGAGCAGCGGAATCGCGGCCGTTGCGCGAGCTGGAAGCGCCCTTCTTGTGTGCCATGTCTGTCGCCTCCCGCTACTTGATCCCGGTGACCTTCAGGACCGTCAGCTGCTGACGGTGTCCCTGACGCTTGTGGTAGCCGGTCTTGTTCCTGAACTTGTGGATACGGATCTTGGGGCCCTTGGTGTGCTCGAGCACCTCGCCGGTCACCGCCACCTTGGCCAGGGCCGCGGCGTCGGTGGTGACCTTCGCACCGTCCACGACCAGAGTGACGGGCAGCGAGACGTTAGCGCCCGGGTCGGAGTCGAGCTTCTCGACCTTGACCACGTCCCCGACGGCGACCTTGTACTGCTTGCCGCCCGTCTTGACGATTGCGTAGGTCGCCATCGTTACTCCTGCCTTCTTTCCTCTGCTCAGCCGGTTCTTCGGCGCTTCGCGCGCGAGCCACCGGCGTGCGCGTGGTGGGTCTGGGTTGCGGGTCCGCGCCGACTGCCCGGGAGCCCCGCTGTCGCCGGCCAAAGTCCGAACGGCCTGGCGACAACTGTCCTAGGGTACTTGACCAGCGGCTAAAGGGTCAAACCGGCCCGGTCAGTCCGCATGGATCGGCGGTCCCGCCGGCCTACCGGCCGCGCGTCGCCGCCGCGGACGTCCGAACCCCGGTCCGGCGTCGACGGACCCGTCGTCGTCGGAGTCATCGGAGTCGTCCTCGACGTCCAGGTCGTCGTCGTCCATTTCCAGGTCGTCGTCATCGTCACCGAGGTCTTCCTCGTCGTCGAGGTCATCGTCGTCGTCCTCGTCGAGGTCATCGTCGGACTCGTCGTCGGCGTCTTCGTCACCGTCTTCGTCGGACTCCTCGAAATCCTCCTGATCGGTGTCCTCGACGTCGGCCACGTCCCGTTGCTGCTGCTCGTCGGGCTCGTTGGCCGCTTCCTCGGCGGACTCGTCGGATTCTTCGTCGTCGGGGCCGTTCTGGGTGGAGCCGCCGGCTGCCATCGCCTTGAACATCGGGTGTTCGCCGGGGGCGTGCGCCGGCACCTTGGCCACCACCGGCTCTTCGGCGCGGTTCTTCTTGGAGCGCCTGCCGCGGCGGCCACCGGATTCGGACTTGCGCCCGTTCGAGGGAGCCGAGTCCACCGGGTCGGTGTGCAGCAGGATCCCGCGGCCGCCGCAGTGGGTGCAGGACGTCGAGAAGGCCTCGATCAGCCCCGTTCCCAGCCGCTTGCGGGTCAGCTGGACCAGGCCCAGCGACGTCACCTCGGAGACCTGATGGCGGGTGCGGTCGCGCGCCAGCGCCTCGGTCAGCCGCCGCAACACCAGGTCGCGGTTGGACTCGAGAACCATGTCGATGAAGTCGATGACCACGATGCCGCCGATGTCGCGCAGCCGCAATTGGCGGACGATCTCCTCGGCCGCCTCCAGGTTGTTCTTGGTCACGGTCTGCTCGAGGTTGCCGCCGGAGCCGGTGAACTTGCCGGTGTTGACGTCGACCACCGTCATGGCCTCGGTCCGGTCGATCACCAGCGTGCCACCCGAGGGCAGCCACACCTTGCGCTCCATCGCCTTGGCGAGTTGCTCGTCGATACGGTGCACGGCGAACACGTCCGGACCGGCCTGGCCTTCGGGGCCGCTGGGCGGCTCGTACTTGCTCAGCTTCGAAACCAGATCGGGCGCAACGGAATTCACATAGTCGGTGATGGTCGTCCACGCCTCGTCACCGGAGACGATCAGGCCTGCGAAGTCCTCGTTGAACAGGTCGCGGATGACCTTGACCAACACGTCCGGCTCTTCGTAGAGCGCGACGGCGGCGCCGGCGGCCTTCTCGGTGATCTCGGTGGCCTTGGCCTCGATCTGCTTCCACCGCTCCTGCAGGCGGGTGACGTCGTTGCGGATGTCGTCCTCTTTGACGCCCTCGGACGCGGTGCGGATGATCACCCCGGCATCCGACGGCACCACCTCGCGCAGGATCTCCTTGAGCCGTTGGCGTTCGGTGTCGGGCAGTTTGCGGCTGATCCCGGTCGACGACGCGCCCGGCACGTAGACCAGATACCGGCCGGCCAGCGACACCTGTGTGGTCAGCCGGGCACCCTTGTGGCCGACGGGGTCCTTGCTGACCTGGACCACGACGTAGTCACCCGGTTTGAGCGCCTGTTCGATCTTGCGGTCCGACCCGCCCAGTCCCGCGGCTTCCCAGTTGACCTCGCCGGCGTAGAGCACGCCGTTGCGGCCGCGGCCGATGTCGACGAACGCGGCCTCCATCGAGGGCAGGACGTTCTGCACGATCCCCAGGTAGATGTTGCCCACCAACGAGGCGGACGCGGCCGACGTGACGAAGTGCTCGACGACGATGCCGTCTTCGAGGACCGCGATCTGGGTGTATCGCGCCCCCTGGTGCGGCGGCTCGGTGCGGACCCGGTCGCGCACCACCATGATCCGCTCGACGGCCTCACGGCGCGCCAGGAACTCCGCCTCGGTCAGGACCGGTGGGCGGCGCCGTCCGGCGTCGCGGCCGTCCCGGCGCCGTTGCCGCTTGGCCTCCAGCCGGGTGGAGCCGTCGATGCCCTTGATCTCGGCGTTGGACGAGCCGTTGCCGCCGTCGTTCTTGCCGTTGCGCGGCGCCCGCTCGTGCACCACCGTGTTCGGCGGGTCGTCCGGCGACGAGTTTTCGTCACCGTCGTCGCTCGAGCCCGATTTGCGGCGCCGGCGCCTGCGGCGGCGGCGGCTGGCGCCCTCCGGCGAACCGTCGTCGCCGGTGTCGGAGTCGTCGGAGTCGTCGGAGTCGTCGCCCTCGTCGTCCTCGGCGTCGGAGGAGTCGCCCCGGCCGGCCTTCTGGCCCCGCTGCTGCGGTTCGTCGTCGTCACCGGCTTCGCCCTGGCCGTCGGGACCGCCCTGCTCACCGCGGCCTCGGCCACGACCGCGACGGCCACGCCGCCGCCGCCGGTTGGCCGGTCGATCGGTCTGCTCGTCGTCTTCGTCGTCGACGTCGGAATCGTCGGAGTCCGAGTCGTCGTCGGCGTTCCCGTCCTCTTCGTCGGCCTGCATCGGCTGCGGCGCGACGAACAACGGCATGTAATGCGGCCGCTCGGCGGCGTTCTCAGGGGCCGCCAGCATCAGCCGGGATTCGGGTTCCTCGGCGTTTTCGCTGGTCGCGTCCGCGTCGGCGGCTTCCGCCTCGGCATCGGGCTGGGCCGCCAGCAGGTCGCGGACGCGGACCGCGTCCTCGCGGTCCACCGTGGAGTGCGCGCTGCGAATCCGCCCGTCGAGCGCGCTCAGCGCGTCCAGCACCCGCTTACTGGTGGTTCCCAGCGTCCGTGCCAGCGAATGGACTCTCAGGCGGTCCGGCAGTTCGTCGTGCCGTGTCGGCTCTTCGGATGACTCTGTGGATGGTGCACCGTCTACCACGTATTCTCCTCAAGCCCCCGGGCGCGTCCTGCGACGCGGCCACGCGAGGGCTTCGCTATGGGCCCGGGTGACTTCTCCCGGACTTGTGATGGTCTCGCCCCGAGCGGTTCGCGGGGAACGCACTCGGCGCCGTGCTGAATGACGGCCTGACATGCCGCGCACCAACGCGGGATCGCGATGATCGCGCTTGTCTAAGTCTTCATTCGGGTGTCCGACACCGGTCCGGCGACGTTCACCCTCCGTCAGTATCCCACATCACTCGGCGAGCCCACCCGCCCCTGAGCAAACGCGTCCCGAGCGGGGCCGCGCGGCGGCGTTAGCTGGGGTCCCCGGCGTCGGGAAACCAGAGTGCGATTTCGCGCTTCGCGGACTCGGTGGAATCGGACCCGTGCACCAGGTTGAACTGCGTCTCCAGCCCGAAGTCGCCCCGGATCGTCCCCGGGGTGGCCTTCTCCACCGGGTCGGTACCGCCCGCGAGCTGCCGAAACGCGGCGATCGCCCGCGGTCCCTCGACGATCGCGGCCACCACGGGCCCCGAGGTGATGAACTCCAGCAGGGATCCGAAGAAGGGCTTGCCTTCGTGCTCGGCGTAATGCGCGGCGGCCAGGTCCTCGCCGACGCGCCGAAGCTCCAGCGCGACGATGGTCAGGCCCTTGCGCTCGATCCGGCTGAGGATTTCCCCGATCAACTGCCGCTCGACGCCGTCGGGCTTGATCAGTACGAGGGTCCGTTCGGTCACGGCGCACAGCGTACAGAACCGGGCGGCGATCTCCTCGGGTGGCGACCGCGCCCGGCCCTACCGCTGACGCCGCAGCACCTCGGCCCGGAAATACGCGATCAGCGCCCACAAGCCGGTGAACAGCACCCCGACGAAGCCCACGCCCGGGTACACCGCGAAGCCGACGAGTAGGAGCAGCTGAGCGGCCAGGTTGACCCAGATCGCCCACGGTTTGCGCTGCAGTCCGCCCAGCACGATGAGCAGGCCGGCCACGCTGACCAGGTAGCCCAGGGACACCGAGGTCAGCCCGCCGCCCACCGCGCCCACCACCGGAATCGCCAGCAATACGACGATCGCCTCCAGCAGGAGCGTCGCGGCCATCACCGCGCCGAAGCTCTTCCAGGGGTCGGGCCGGTCGGGATCGGTCATTCCGGATCCCGGCCAAAGAGGGTCCGCGCCGCCCCGGCGGTGACGACCGAGCCGGTAATGACGATCCCGGTGCCGGAGAACGCCTCCGCGTCGGCGTCCAGCGTCGCGTCGTCGACCAGCGCGGTCGCGGCGTCGATGGCGTCGCGCAGGTTCTCGGCCGAAACCACCCGTTCGGGGCCGAATCGCTCCCCGGCCGCCAGCGCCAGCGACTCGACGTCCAGCGCCCGCGGGGACCCGTTGTGGGTGACGACGACGGCGTCCAACACCGGTTCGAGCGCGCCAAGGATGCCGTCGACGTCCTTGTCGGCCAGCACGCTGAGCACACCGACCAGGTAGCGGAAGTCGAATTCCTCGCTCAGGGTCTGCGCCAGCGCGGCCGCGCCGGCCGGGTTGTGCGCGGCGTCGATGAACACGGTGGGCGCGCTGCGCATGCGCTCCAGCCGGCCGGGGCTGGTGACGGCGGCGAAGCCGGCCCGCACCGCCTCGACGTCGAGCTGCCGCTGAGCGCCGGCGCCGAAGAAGGCCTCCACCGCCGCGAGCGCCACCGCCGCGTTGTGCGCCTGGTGTTCGCCGTGCAGCGGCAGGTACAGGTCGGAGTACACCCCGCCGAGGCCCTGCAGTTCCAGCACCTGGCCGCCGATCGCGACCTGACGGCTCAAGACCGCGAACTCCGAATCCTCGCGGGCCACCGCGGCGTCGGCGCGCACCGTCTGGGCCAGCAGCACCTCCATCGCCTCGGGGGCCTGGCGCGCGATGACGGCGACGGTGTCCGGCGCGCCGTCAGGTGCTTTGGTGATGATCCCGGCCTTCTCGCCGGCGATACCGGCGAGGTCGTTTCCGAGGTACTCGACGTGGTCGATGCCGACCGGGGTGATGACCGCCACCGGGGCGTTGACGACGTTGGTGGCGTCCCACCGCCCGCCCATGCCGACCTCGATGACCGCGACGTCGACGGGTGCGTCGGCGAACGCAGCGAACGCCATCGCGGTCAACACCTCGAACTTGCTCATCGCCGGTCCGCCCGCGGCCTGCGACTTCGCGTCGATCATCTGCACGAAGGGCTCGATCTCCCGGTACGTCGCGACGTACTGCGCGGGGGTGATCGGGCGCCCGTCTATCGCGATGCGCTCCACCGCCGATTGCAGGTGCGGGCTGGTGGTTCGCCCGGTACGCCGGTGCAGCGCGGTCACCAGCGCGTCGACCATGCGCGCGACCGAGGTCTTGCCGTTGGTGCCGGCGATGTGGATCGAGGGATAGGCCAGTTGCGGCGAGCCCAGCAGGTCCATCAGTGCGCTGATCCGGGTCAGGCTCGGCTCGATCTTCGTCTCCGGCCAGCGTTGGTCCAGCAGGTGTTCGACCTGGAGCAGGGAGGCGATCTCGTCGGGGGTCGGGGCCAGGCTGGTGGCGCCGTGATCTTCGCGGCCGGGCTCGGACCAGTCGGAGGGCTCGCTCACTGCAACCCGGCCAGCCGCGCGGTGATCCGGTCGGTTTCGTCCTGGGCCACGCGTTGGCGGTCCCGGATCTTGCCGACGACGTTCGGCGGGGCCTTGGCCAGGAAGTCCTCGTTGGCCAATTTGGCGGTGGTCGAGGCCAATTCCTTCTGCGCCGCGGCGAGATCTTTCTCCAGGCGGCGGCGTTCCGCGGCGACGTCGATGGTGCCCGAGGTGTCGAGTTCGACGACGACCGAGTTGTCCATGTTGGGCCCGAGCCGCACCTCCAGAGACACCGACGGCTCGAAATCGTCGCCCGGCGCGGTGAGCCAGGCCAGCGATGTCACCGCGGCCACCTGGGCGCTCAGATCCGCGCCGTCCACCCCGCCCAGCCGCGCCGGCACTTTCTGCCGGTCGGCCAGGCCTTGGTCGCTGCGGAACCGGCGGACCTCGGTGACCAGCCGCTGCATGTCGCTGATCCGTTGCGCGGCAACGGGATCCAGCTCGATACGCGACGACTGTGGCCAGTCGGCGATCACCAGCGACTCCTGGTCGGTCAGCGCCTGCCACAGCGCCTCGGTGAGGAATGGGATCACGGGGTGCAGCAGGCGCAGCAGGGTGTCCAGCACGGCGGCGAGGACGGCGGTGGTGTGCGCGCCCCCCTCGGCCAGCTGCGTCTTGGCCAATTCGACGTACCAGTCGCAGAATTCGTCCCACGCGAAGTGGTACAGCGCCTCGCAGGCGCGGCTGAACTCGTAACCGTCGAGCGCCGAATCCACCTCGGCGCGAACCTCTTCCAGCCGTCCCAGGATCCACCGGTCGGCATCGGTCAGCTCGTTCTGCGCCGGAAGCGGCGCGAGCTGGGCCCCGTTCAGCAGCGCGTAACGAGTGGCGTTGAAAAGCTTGGTGCAGAAATTGCGCGACGCGCGCACGGCGTCCTCGCCGACGGCCAGGTCGCCGCCGGGGCTGGCGCCGCGGGCGAGCGTGAACCTCAGCGCGTCCGCCCCGAACATGTCCACCCAGTCCAGCGGGTCGATGACATTGCCCTTGGATTTGCTCATCTTGCGGCCGAATTCGTCGCGGATCAGCCCGTGCAGGAACACGTCGGTGAACGGCACCTGCGGGCCGCGCCGGCCGTCCAGGGTGATGGCGTCGTCGCCCCCCACGAACGTGCCGAACATCATCATCCGCGCCACCCAAAAGAACAAGATGTCGTATCCGGTGACCAAAACGCTTGTCGGGTAGAACTTTTCCAGTTCCGGGGTCTTCTCCGGCCAGCCCAGTGTGGAAAATGGCCATAGCGCCGACGAGAACCAGGTGTCCAGCACGTCGGGGTCCTGCTCCCAACCCTCCGGCGGCGTCTCGTCGGGCCCCACACACACCTGTTCCCCGTTGGGCCCGTACCAGATCGGGATGCGATGGCCCCACCACAGCTGCCGCGAGATGCACCAGTCGTGCATGTCGTCGACCCACGCGAACCAGCGCGGCTCCAGGCTGGCGGGGTGAATCACGGTGTCGCCGTTGCGAACCGCGTCACCGGCGGCCTTGGCCAGCGATTCCACCCGCACCCACCATTGCAGCGACAGCCGCGGCTCGATCGGCTCGCCGCTGCGCTCGGAGTGCCCGACGCTGTGCAGGTAGGGGCGCTTCTCCTCGACGACGCGGCCCTGGGCGGCCAGCGCCTCGCGCACCGCGACCCTGGCCTCGAAGCGGTCCATGCCGTCGAATTGCGTTCCCGTGTCGGCGATCCGGCCCTTGGTGTCCATGATCGAGATCATCGGCAGTTGGTGCCGCAACCCGATCTCGAAGTCATTCGGATCATGCGCCGGCGTGACTTTGACTGCGCCCGTGCCGAATTCCGGGTCGACGTGCTCGTCGGCCACGATCAGCAGCTGCCGGTCCAGGAAGGGATGCGGCAACGTGGTGCCGACGAGGTCGCGGTAGCGCGCGTCGTCGGGGTGGACCGCGATCGCGGTGTCGCCGAGCATCGTCTCGACCCGCGTGGTGGCGACCACGATGTGAGGTTGCGAGTCGTCGAGCGAGCCGTAGCGGAACGACACCAGCTCGCCTTCGACGTCAAGGTAGTTGACCTCGAGGTCGGAGATCGCCGTCTCGAGCACCGGGGACCAGTTCACCAGCCGCTCGGCCTGATAGATCAGCCCCGCGTCGTAGAGCCGCTTGAAGATGGTGCGCACCGCCCGTGACAGGCCCTCGTCCATGGTGAACCGGTCGCGGCTCCACGCCACCCCGTCGCCGAGCCGGCGCATCTGGCCGCCGATGGCGCCGCCGGACTCGCGCTTCCAGTCCCACACCTTGTCGACGAACAGCTCCCGGCCGAAGTCCTCCTTGGTCTTGCCGTCGACCGCGAGCTGCTTTTCGACCACACTCTGGGTAGCGATGCCCGCGTGGTCCATGCCCGGCTGCCACAACACCTCATATCCCTGCATGCGCTTGCGGCGCGTGAGGGCGTCCATCATGGTGTGTTCCAGCGCGTGACCCATGTGCAGGCTGCCGGTGACGTTCGGCGGCGGCAGCACAATGGAGTACCCGGGTTTGGCACTGGTCGGGTCGGCCTCGAAGTAGCCCGCATCGAGCCACTTCTGGTAGATAGCGCCTTCGGCCGCAGCGGGATCCCACGACTTCGGCAGGTCGGTGGCGGGGCTGCGGCTGGCGGTCACCCGTCAATTCTAGGGAGCGCCGTTCACCCCGATGTAAGTGCCTGAATCGCCGGTGAGGCAGCTCACTATGGCAGTCGGTCGACCTGCAGTGTCACACCGGCGGCGGGGAACCTGGCCAGCAGCGCGTCGCCCATGGCGGCCGCGGGAGTGAGGACGCCGCGCAGGTCGGTGAGCTTGTCACGGTCGAACGCGAGCGCAAGGCCGCACTCCCCCAGCAGCACGGAGGTTGCCTTGTAGCCGGGGTCTCCGCGCTGCTCCATGCGCGCCACGTATCGCGCGCCGGTGGTTGTGGTGGTGTAGGTCTCGACGCGGTAGTAGCCGCGCTCGCGGACCGCCGCGCTGGGCCCGGTGCCGGGCTTCGGGATGACGCGCTCCACCAGCCGGCGCGGCAGCAACTTGAAATAGCGGCTGCCCAACTCCATGCTCGCGTTGCCCACGCCGCTCAAGACGGCGGATCCCACCGGTGCCAGGGGCGATGACCCCAAGCTCATGCTCTCGGTATAACGGAACCGCCGGCCGTAGGCCCAGTCCAGTAACGCGTTGCTGCGCCTGACGATTCGCGTGTTGGCCGGCGCCATCATGAATCCGCCGGTCCACACGCCGGCCAGTTCGGGCGCGATCTCGCGGCCACGACGCCAGGGCAGATCGGGCTGGCGGCCCAACTCCGGTTCGGCGGCGCGATCGCCGCTCAGCGTGTAGGGGTCGGCCAGCTGGCGCCGGATGTCGGGATCCCCGGAGGCGGCGTCGAGAACTTCCAGGAGCGAGGCGATGGTGCCGCCGGACAGTCCGCCGGACAGCGAACGCACGACGAAATCGGTCTCGGCAAGCTCGCCCGCGCCGTCGTCGCGCGCCGCGAGATACAGCGCATACACCGTGAGATCCGACGGAACGGAATCGAATCCGCACGCGTGCACGATGCGGGCGCCGGTGTCGGCGGCCTGCTTGTGGTAGGAGTCGATGCTGTTGCGGATGAACGGCGGTTCGCCGGTCAGGTCGGCGTAATCGGTGCCCGCCGCGGCGCACGCAGCCACCAGCGGAAGCCCGTAGCGGGTGTAGGGGCCGACCGTGGTGATGACGACCTGGGTGCGGGCCGCCATCTCGTTCAGCGTCGACGGCGACGACGCGTCGGCGGCGATCAGCGGCCAGGACTGGGCGGACTCGCCCAGCGTGCCGCGGACGGCCCGCAGCCGCTCGGTTGACCTGCCGGCCAGCGCCACCCGCGTGCCCGGACCCGACCGTGCCAGGTATTCGGCGGTCAACTTCCCGACGAAGCCGGTCGCCCCGTACAACACGATGTCGAATTCGCGCGGCGTTGCGGTCACGCGCCCGACGCTACCGGACCCGCAGATAAGTAATGCCGGGCCTTGGGCCCGGCATTACTTATTAGTGCGATGGTCAGCCGCGGCGTCCGCAGACCGGCCAGGCGCCGATGCCCTGCGAGTGCAGCACGTTCTCGGCCACCCGGATCTGCTCCTCGCGGCTCGCGCCGGCGGGAGAGCCCGACCCGCCGTTGGCGCGCCAGGTGCTCGGGGTGAACTGCAGGCCGCCGGAGAAGCCGTTGCCGGTGCTGATTCCCCAGTTGCCACCCGACTCACACTGCGCGATGGCGTCCCAGTTCACGCTGTACGCCCGCACCGGCGGAGGCGGCGGGGCTTCCGGGCCGGGAGGCGGCGGCAGGTTCGGGTCGAAGCCCGCGGGTGCCGGCGGTGGGGCGTCCGGGGCCGCGGACGGCGAAGTCGCGTCCGTGGCCGGCGGTAACACTCCGCCGGGCGAATCGAGCCCACCGCTGTCGTGCCAGGACAAGCCGGCACGTTCCGAAGCAGGTTTCCGCACCAACCAAAACCGTCAGCCCACCCCCGTGGGCTTGCTTTGGCGCGCGCGCACCGCGAAAGGAAAGATATTGAAGAACGTCCGTAAGACGCTCGTTCTTGCCGCGGTCACGGGCACCCTCGTGACCATCCCTTCGGCGACCGCCACCGCGGAGCCGACGGGCTTCGACCCCAACAGATCACAAAATGGCAAATACCATCACCCGGCACATCGCCCAGCAATTGTTTAAGCGGAAAGCAGCTCT
>NZ_LZJJ01000572.1:0-22540 GCF_001667625.1 Mycobacterium sp. E1715 | reverse complement strand
CGCTCAGCCGAACACCAGCAGCACGAGCTTGGTGAGGCCGAAATCCGCGAGGCCGACCAGCGCCACCATGAAGGCCAGGAACGCCAGCACCACCGACGTGTAGGTGATCATCTGCTTGCGGTTCGGCCAGATGACCTTCCGCATCTCCGCAACCACCTGCTTGAGGTAGTTGAAGACGAAGACGAACGGGTTGGCCGAACGGTCTCCGGGCTTCTTCGGCTTCTTGCCCTTCTTGGCCTTCTTGGCTTTGGCGCCCTTGTCCTCCTTGGCGGCCTCGGCCTCGTCCGCCGACTCTACGTCGACGTCCTCGCCCGCGTCGGCCACCCGCTGCCGGGATCGTTTGCCGGTCGGGCGCTGCGGCCGCGTCACCACAGCGGTCCGGCCGCCGCTCGCGCGGTCGTCCTCCCTGTCGGCGCCGTCGCTTGTGGCGTCGTTGGCAGCGTCGCCTTCGTCGCTCACCGCATGCTCCTTAAGTTTGCCGGTCTCCCGCGGGCCGTCCCGTGGTGAACGGCCACTATTCCAGTGTCCACCATGGCACGCCTTTCTATTGTCCGGCTCCTCCTCGGGCCGGGGCGGCCCGCATCGTCGCCAGACGTCGCGTTCAGCAGGGGCGACAGGACTTGAACCTGCAACCTGCGGTTTTGGAGACCGCTGCTCTGCCAGTTGAGCTACGCCCCTTCGCGGTTGGCAGGCCAACCTGCGCTTACCTACCGGGGCTTACATGACACGCGCGCCCCCCGGTTGCTCGAATCCCGGAAAGCGCGCTAATGCTGGGAAAACCCCGAGGTCCGAGTGTACATCGACGCGCGAGCCAGATACTAATTACGCCGTTCTCATGACCTGGCCGGACTCCGGGTCCCATTTGAGGTTCTCCGACTCGGCGTACTGACTCATCAGCGTGGTGTAGGACTGCAGGACCACCCGGCCCTGATCGTCGGTGCAGGTGTTCCTGGTGACGACGATGTCGGCGCCGAACCGCTCGTCGACCGAGTGGATGTCCATCCGGGCCCACAGCTTGTCGCCGGCCTTGATCGGCCTGGAGAACACGAACCGCTGGTCGACCTGGACGATCACCAGGTTTTCCATGCCGATGTCGACGTGGCGGAAGAAGTCCAGCTGGACCAGCTTGGCGAAGATCGTCGCGAAGGTCAGCGGCGCCAGGATCGCGTCGTGGCCGAGTTCGGCGGCCGCGTCCTCGTCGTAGTGGGCCGGGTGGCGGTCCTTGACGGCCAACGCGAATTGGCGGAGTTGTTCGCGGCCCACGACGAAGTAGTCCGGGTACCGCCAGATCATCCCGCGGATGTCGGTCTTGAGCGCCATGGGCTTAAGCGAGGGTCGCGGACGCGATGGCCCTGCCGAAGATCTTCTTGCCGCCGGTGGTGGCCGTCAACGCGATGGTCACGGACTTGGTCTCCGGGTCAGCCGACTTCACCCGGCCGTTGAAGACCAGCTCGGCGCCCTTGCCGTCGTTCGGCACCGGCACCACCGCGGTGAACCGCACGTTGTACTCGGTGACCGCGCCGGGGTCGCCGATCCACGCGGTGACATAGCCGCCGCCGATGCCCATGGTCAGCATGCCGTGCGCGATCGCGGTGTCCAGGCCGACGACCTTGGCCATCTCGTCGTCCCAGTGGATCGGGTTCAGGTCACCCGAGACGCCCGCGTAATTCACCAGGTCCTGACGGGTCAGCGGGTAGGTCCGCTCCGGGAGCTGATCGCCCACCTTCACCGAGCTGAACTCACGCAGTGGCATCAGAAAATCCCTCTTCTCCATCCTCGCCCGCACGGCCCGCCAGGGTCGTGTAGGTCTCTTGCACAACATCACCGGCCTCGTTGGTGATGATGTTCTTGGTCACGATGATCTGGGTGCCGTGCGAAACCCGCATCGAGTCGACGTAGACGTCGCAGTACAGCGTGTCGCCCGCCACGATCGGCGCCATGAACTTCAGCACCTGGTCGACCTGCACGATCTGCGCGTCGTGGACGGCAACGTTCGCGTGCTTGAAGAACGCCGACTGCGCCTTGTAGCCGAATACGCAGATGAACGTCAGCGGCGCCAGCAGGCCGGCATAGCCCAGCTCCGCGGCCGCCTTCTCCTCGAGGAACATGGCGTCGTCGTTCTGCACGGCGACGGCGTACTCACGGATCTTCTCCCGCTCCACGACGTAATGGTCGGGATAGCGGTAGTGCATCCCGACGATGCTCTCGCTTAACGGCACGGCTCTAAAATCTACCTAGTCAGGGGCGAATAACGGGTCGCGGGTCGCCGCTAGCGCGTTTCCCGGTGGGCCTGGTGCTTGCCGCAGTTCGGGCAGAACTTCTTCAGTTCCATGCGGTCCGGGTCGTTCCGGCGGTTCTTCTTGGTGATGTAGTTGCGGTGCTTGCACACCTCGCAGGCCAAGGTGATCTTCGGCCGGACGTCGGTACTGGAAGCCATGACGGTTCTCTCTCAACTCTCTAAAAAGTGCGCGTTGTTGTGTTGTAGCGATGGCCGGACTCGAACCGGCGACCTAACGATTATGAGTCGTTCGCTCTAACCGACTGAGCTACATCGCCTCTGGCCACCCCTTTTGGGGTAGGGCCGCCCACGCCTGCTCGGCGTCCGCCGAGCCCCCTAACGGAATCGAACCGTTGACCTTTTCCTTACCATGGAAACGCTCTACCGACTGAGCTAAGGGGGCCGTTCACCCGAATCGGACGCGGTGCCGCGGGCCTAAAAGAGGGTACAGCCTGGCCCGCAACCGGACCAAACCCACGGGCGCTACGGGGCGGCGCCACCGCTGGGACGGGGCCGCCAGGCGCTCAGGTCGCTGAACTCGTCGTACTCCTCGGCCGGTTCGTCGGCGTCGGCCTCGGTGAGCAGGGTGCGCAATGCCAGGTTGACGGCCTCGCGGGCATCGGCCAGATGGAAGCGGCGGATCGCCTCGTCGATCAGATCGACGTCGATCTCGATTTCGACCTTCTTCCTCATGCGCCAACAATACCCAGCGGGCGTGAGCCCAATCGCTGCTCGCGGGCGGTGTCCGGCAAAGTTCACGCCGGGGCCGTGGCCCCCGGCCGGGCACGCCCTAGTCTGGTCACGTGTCAACGGACCGGCTGTACTTTCGCCAACTGCTCTCCGGCCGCGACTTCGCCGCCGGCGACATGTTCGCGACCCAGATGCGCAACTTCGCCTACCTGATCGGCGACCGCCAAACGGGCGACTGCGTGGTGGTCGACCCCGCGTACGCGGCCGGTGATCTTCTCGACACGCTCGAGGCCGACGACATGCACCTGTCCGGAGTGCTGGTGACCCATCACCATCCCGACCACGTCGGCGGATCGATGATGGGCTTCTCGCTGCAGGGCCTGGCCGAGCTGCTGGAACGCAAAGCTGTGCCGGTACACGTCAATACCCATGAGGCGCAATGGGTTTCGCGGGTGACCGGGATCAGCCTGGGGGATCTCACCGCCCACGAGAATCACGACAAGGTCAGCATCGGCGACATCGAGATCGAGTTGCTGCACACACCCGGCCACACGCCCGGCAGTCAGTGCTTCCTGCTCGACGGTCGCCTGGTCGCCGGTGACACGTTGTTCCTGGAGGGCTGCGGGCGCACCGACTTTCCCGGCGGCGACTCCGACGAGATGTACCGCAGCCTGCAGCAACTCGCGACATTGCCCGGTGACCCGACGGTCTTTCCGGGGCACTGGTATTCGGCGGAACCGAGCGCTTCGCTGTCGGAAGTCAAGCGTTCCAACTACGTGTATCGCGCCGCGGACCTCGCCCAATGGCGAATGTTGATGGGCGGCTGACGGTCGCTCGACCACAACGGGCCGGCCACCGGCCTGTGATATAAGCGGAGGGTGGATTCCATGGGGTGGATCCAGGACAGCTGGCACGGGATCACAAACGTCGGATCCAGCACCTGGATTGCGTGGGCGGCGTGGGCGGCGATTGCGCTCGCCGCCATCACCCTGGTCTTCACCAACAGGCAGATCACCCGCAACCGCCGGCTGGCCGCGGAGCAGACGCGCCCGCAGGTCTCGATGTTCATGGAACCGCACCCCGCCGACTGGCACGTGATCGAGCTGGTGGTCAGGAACTTCGGCCAGACCGCGGCGTACGACGTCACATTCTCTTTCGTCAACCCGCCGACGGTGGCCGAGTACGAGAACGCGACCGACGGCTACGCCGACGTCGTCGAACTGCGGCTCCCCCGCGAGCTGCCGTACCTCGCCCCCGGCCAGGAATGGCGGATGGTGTGGGATTCGGCGCTGGACCGCGCCGAGATAGGCAGCGGCATCGAGTCCCGCTTCACCGGCACGATCAGCTATTTCGATCAACCCGAGCGTCCGCGCGGCTGGCGGTTCTGGGAACGCGACCGCCATCCGCTGGAAACTCAGGTGACGCTCGACTGGGATTCCCTGCCGCCCGTCCAGCGCATCGAGCTGATGACCACCCATGATCTGGCGAAGCGGGAGAAGCAGAAGCTGGAGCTGCTGCGCGGCCTGCTCACCTACTTCCACTACGCGAGCAAGGAAACCCGCCCCGAGGTGTTCCGCGGCGAGATCGAACGGATCAACGGCGCCGTGCGGGAAACGCAGGACAGATGGCGCACCCGCCAGCTCGACGACCCCACCGATGTCAGCCTGCGCTGGAGTGAGGCCCCGGACGACCTGGGCAAACACCACAGCCAGCCGGCGTGACGGCAAGGAGCCCAGCAACGATGAGCGGCCCGGTCCACTACAGCCTCAAGGATTCGATCGCGGTCATCCGGATGGACGACGGCAAGGTCAACGCCCTGGGCCCGACGATGCAGCAGGCCCTGGGCGAGGCGATCGACCGGGCCGAGGCGGACAACGCCGGGGCGCTGGTGATCACCGGCAACGAGCGGGTGTTCAGCGGCGGGTTCGACCTGAAGATACTGACGTCCGGCGAGGCGCAGCCGGCGATCGACATGCTGCGCGGCGGCTTCGAACTGTCCTACCGGCTGTTGTCGCATCCCAAGCCGGTGGTGATGGCCTGCACCGGCCACGCCATCGCGATGGGGGCGTTCCTGCTCGCGTCGGGCGACCACCGGGTGGCCGCGCACGCCTACAACATTCAGGCCAACGAGGTGGCGATCGGCATGGTCATCCCGTACGCCGCCCTGGAGATCATGAAACTGCGGCTGACGCAGTCGGCGTACCAGCAGGCCGCCGGGCTGGCCAAGACGTTCTTCGGCGAGACGGCGCTGGCCGCCGGCTTCGTCGACGAGATCGTGCTGCCGGAGATGGTGGTGAGCCGCGCCGAGGAGGCCGCGCGCGAATTCGCCGGTCTGCGCCAGCACGCCCACGCCGCAACGAAACTGCGCGCCCGCGCCGACGCGCTCAAGGCCATCCGCGCGGGGATCGACGGCATCGAGGCCGAGTTCGGCCTGTAGGCGCGCGGGCGCGCTGCGCCAACGCGATGCTGAAGGATGAGCTGAACGGCGAACGCGGTGGCCGCTGCTGGCCGCCACCGCGTTCCCTTCGCCTCCTCGACGCCAGTGTGACACGCGCGCGAAGCGTCGTCACTTCACCGGTTCCGCGCCGCCGCCGGAAAGCGCGGGGTCTACCGGTTCGGTCGCAGGCGTTTTCAGTTCGCCGCCGAAACCCATTGATAGGGAAGGAATTTCCCGTCAAGGGTCACCACGACGCGATCACCGGACGGGTGCGGCTTCTTCTGCAGGTCGACGCTGAAGTTGATCGCGCTCATGATGCCGTCGCCGAACTGTTCGTGGATCAGCTCCTTGATGGCGCCGCCGTAGACCTGCAGGGCCTCGTAGAAGCGGTAGATGGTCGGGTCGGTCGGCACCGCGGTCGGCAGCCCGCCACGCATCGGCGGCGCCGCCAGCACGGGTACCACCGACTCGTCCAGTCCGAGCTTCTCCACGAGAACCCGTGCCGGCTCGGGGGGAATGGGGTGTTGACCCAGCAGCGCCGCGGTGGTCCATACCACCGGCCTGCCGATGGCGTCGGCCAGCTGCTGCCACGTCAGGCCGCGCCTCAGCCGCGCCAGGACGATCTGCTCGGTGATCTCATGTCTGTTCATAGCCCCCAAGCATGCCCGGGACCGGGGGCGCGTACCTCCGGGACCGCCGGCGCTCACGCCGGCTTCGTCGCGGTGACCAACCGGGTGGCGAACCACGGACCGCCGTAGTACATGCGCCATCCGAGGTTGCGGCGACGCACGTTTCGCCAACCCAGCTCCCGTAGGTGCGCGGCGTGCTGACGGGTCTCCCAGAGGTCCGCGATCGCCAGCCGGCCACCCGGGCGCAGCACCCGAACCGCCTCGTCGAGGGCCTTGCGCCGGCCCGCGCCCGTCGGAATGTTGTGGATGGCCAGGTTGCTGACGATCACGTCGACGCTCGCGTCGGCGAACGGCAGGGCGGTCATGTCGGCGGTGCGCACCTCGACGCGATCGGCGACGCTCTCCAACGCCGCGTTGGCCAGGGTCGCCTCCGGGGAGTTGTCGGTCTGGTCGGCATGCCACAGATCGACCCCGATCGCGCGGCCCCGCGGCAACCGCTTCGCCGCGGCCAGCAGCACCGCCCCCCGTCCGCAACCGAGGTCGAGCACCGTTTCGTCGCCCGTAAGCCGAAGCTCGTCGAGCACCCGCGCCCACACCACGAACTTGCCCACCCGCGTGGCGTAAACGTAAAGGGTTGCGCTCGAAGCGATTCCGGCCGCCGACGTCGCCGCCAGCGCGGCGGTCAGCCGCTTGCCGCGCGCCCAGCTCAGCGCGGCCCACCCGGCCAGCGCGGCGGTTTGGGCGGCCAGACCGATCGCCTGCAAGCGCACGGAGAGGGTGTGAAACGAGCCGTCGATTCCGTAGTCGCCCCGGTGGTCGTGCACGGTGACGAGCCTACGGCGGCTTGCCTCACCAACGCCCGTGGTGGACCACCTCGGCGAAGGGGCGCCGGTTCGGCTTGCGGATCGGGGTGAGCGGACGGTCGGCGGGATACCCGACGCCGAGCAGGAAGGCGACCAGCCGGTCCCCGGGGACGCCCAGGATGGCGCGCGCCTTCTCCTGGTCCCCCACCGACGAGTGGCCCGTCCCGATCCCCAGGTCCGTGGCCGCGATCATCATCGCCATCGTGGCCTGGCCGACGTCGTAGTTGTCGGTGATCACCCGGCGCTCGTCGGGCGGAACGGGCACGACGATCGCGATCGCGGCCGCGGCGGCGGCGATGTGACCGGCCCCCTGCCAGACGGTCGACAGCTCCTGCAGCTGCGCCCGGTCGGTGACGATCACGAAGTCCCACGGTTGCCGGTTCTTCGCCGACGGCGCGCGCCAGCCGGCCTCGGCGATGCGGTTCAGGTCCTCCTCGGAAACCGGCTCCGGCCGGTACTGCCGGACGTTGCGCCGGGCGCGTATCGCGTCCCAAGCCTCCATGTGTCCCTCCTCGTTTTCCACCTGACCCCCGGTAAACAGGGGTAACGTCGTCGGAATTCCCCGCGTACGGGCACGCCGAAGTTTTATTCCGGCCCATTCGGGAAGCCATGGTGAACCAGCTGCGCCGCGCGCTCGTGTACAGCTGAATGGCCCCGGATGCAGAAAGGCGCGTAGCCGGCATGACTGAGAACCTGACGCCGCATTTCGAAGACGTCCAGGCACACTATGACCTCTCCGACGACTTCTTCCGGCTTTTCCTCGACCCCACGATGACCTACAGCTGCGCATACTTCGACCGCATGCGCGACATCCCGCTGGAAGAGGCGCAGCTGCGCAAGATGGACCTGGCTTTGGGCAAGCTGGGGTTGCGGCCCGGGATGACCCTGCTGGACGTCGGCTGTGGCTGGGGCGGCACGATGCGCCGCGCGATCGAGAAATACGATGTGGACGTCATCGGCCTGACGCTGTCCGAGCACCAGGCCGCCCACGTGCAGAAGCTGTTCGACGCGATGGACACCACGCACAGCAGGCGGGTGCTGCTGCAGGGCTGGGAACAGTTCGACGAGCCCGTCGACCGGATCGTCTCCATCGGCGCGTTCGAGCACTTCGGCTACGACCGCTACGACGACTTCTTCCAGAAGGCCTACCGCGTCCTGCCCGACGACGGAGTGATGCTGCTGCACACGATCACCATGCTGACGCCGGAGCAGATCGTCGAGCACGGCCTGCCGATGACCGAGGAGCAGACCAGCTTCAACAACTTCATCGCCACCGAGATCTTCCCGGGCGGCCAGCTGCCGCCGATCGAGATGGTGGAGTTCCACGCCTCGAAGATGGGGTTCAACCTGGCCCGCAGGCAGTCGCTGCAGCTGCACTACGCCCGCACCCTCGACCTGTGGGCGGCGGCGCTGGAGGCCCGCCACAGCGAGGCGGTCGCGATCCAGTCCGAAGAGGTCTACCAGCGATACATGAGGTACCTGACCGGTTGCGCCAAGGCGTTCCGGGACGGCTACATCGACATCAATCAGTTCACGCTGGCCAAGTAACCCACTCGTGTCGGTGTCCGGGGCTATCGTGGCACCGCGATGTCGCTTCATCTCCACCGCGCCGAGCGCACCGACCTCCTTGCCGACGGCCTCGGCGCCCTGCTGGCCGACCCGCCGACCGACCCCTTCACCGAGGAACTGGTGCTGGTGCCGGCGCGCGGCGTCGAACGCTGGCTCAGCCAGCGGCTGTCACATGTGCTCGGCCGCGCCCGCGGCGGTGACGGGGTGTGCGCCGGGGTGGCGTTCCGCAGCCCGGCGTCCCTGATCGCCGAACTCACCGGCACCGCCGACGAGGACCCGTGGTCGCCCGACGCGATGGCGTGGCCGCTGCTGGCCGTGATCGACTGCTCGCTGGACGAGCCGTGGTGCCGCACGCTGGCAACGCATCTGGGTCACTTCGCGTCGACGGAGGCGGAGGCCGAGCTGCGCCGCGGGCGCAGATACTCGGTGGCGCGCCGGCTGGCCGGCCTGTTCGCCTCGTACGCCAGGCAGCGTCCGGGGCTGCTCGCCGATTGGCTGGCCGGCGAGCGGGGCGACCTAGACCCCGACCTGGCCTGGCAGCCCGAGCTCTGGCGGGCGCTGGTGGACGCGGTGCCCGCCGATCCCCCGCACGTCCGCCATCAGCGGGCCGTGACCCGGCTCCGCGGGGGCCCGGCCGACCTGCCGGGGCGGCTGTCGCTGTTCGGGCACACCCGGTTGGCGTGCACCGACGTGGAGCTGCTGGACGCGTTGTCCACCCACCATGACCTGCACCTGTGGCTGCCGCATCCCAGCGACGAACTGTGGCGCGCGCTGGCCGGCGCCCGGGGGGCGATCCCGCGGCGCGCCGACACCGGCCACCGCAGCGTGAACCATCCCCTGCTGGCGACGCTCGGGCGCGACCTGCGCGAGCTGCAACGCGGCCTGCCCCCCGACCCGCGCACCGACGAATACCTGCCCGCGCCGGAGCGGCCCGACACGCTGCTCGGCTGGCTGCAGTCCGACATCGCCGCGAATGCCGTTCGGCCACAAGGGCGTACGCTCGCCGACGACGACCGATCGGTGCAGGTGCACAACTGTCACGGTCCGGCGCGCCAGGTCGACGTCCTGCGCGAGGTCCTGCTCGGCCTGCTGCAGGACGACCCGACACTGGAGCCGCGCGACATCCTGGTGATGTGTCCGGACATCGAGACGTACGCGCCGCTGATCGTCGCCGACTTCGGGCTCGGCGACGTGGTGCGCGGCGCGCATCCCGCGCACCGGTTGCGGGTGCGGCTCGCGGATCGCTCACCGCTGCAAACCAATCCGCTGCTCGGCGTCGCCTCGCAATTGCTGGCGCTGGCGGGCAGCCGGGTGACCGCCAGCGAGGTGCTCGACTTCGCCGAGGCCGCGCCGGTGCGGGCCCGCTTCGGTTTCACCGACGACGACCTGGAGGCCATCACCCGCTGGGTCCGCCAGGCCAACATCCGGTGGGGGTTCGACCAGGAGCACCGACGGCCCTACCACGTCGACTTCGTACACAACACTTGGCGTTTCGGCATCGACCGGGTGCTGGCCGGCGTCGCGATGTCCGACGACTCGCACGCTTGGATCGACGCCACACTGCCCCTGGACGACGTCAGCAGCAACCGCGTCCAGTTGGCCGGCCAGCTCGCCGAATTCGTGTCGCGGCTGCAGCGCGTGGTCGACTCGCTCACGGGCACCAGGCCGTTGCGCGACTGGCTGGCCGCGCTGGCCGACGGGATCGAGCTGTTGACCCGTGTCGACGACGCGGACCTGTGGCAGACCGGCCAGATGCAACGGGAATTCGCTTCGACGCTGGCCGACGCCGGGCCGCGGGCCGACACACCGCTGCGGCTGCCCGACATCCGGGCGCTGCTGCAGGGACGCCTGGCGGGGCGCCCGACGCGCGCCAACTTCCGCACCGGCACGCTGACGGTGTGCACGATGGTCCCGATGCGCTCCGTGCCGCACCGGGTGGTGTGCCTGGTCGGCCTCGACGACGGGGTGTTCCCCCGGCTCGGCGTCGTCGACGGCGACGACGCGCTGGCGCGCGACCCGATGACCGGCGAACGCGACATCCGCTCCGAGGATCGGCAATTGCTGCTCGACGCGGTCGGCGCGGCCACCGACAAGCTGGTGATCACCTACACCGGCGCCAACGAGTACTCGGGCCAGCCGCGCCCACCGGCGGTGCCGCTGGCCGAACTGCTGGACACGCTGGACATGACGGTGTCGGGCGAGAAGATTCGCGGGCGCATCGTGGTCGAACATCCGTTGCAGCCCTTCGACATTCGCAACGTCATCCCGGGCAGGCTGGTGCCGACGGTGCCCTTCAGCTTCGACCCGACCGTGTTGCGGGCGGCCAGGGTCGCCGCGGGCGAGCGGGGCGAGGCACCCCGGTTCATCGCGGGACCGCTGCCGCCACCGCCCGCCGACGACGTCATCCTGGCCGACCTCGTCGGCTTCTTCAAGGATCCGGTTAAGGGCTTCTTCCGCGCGCTGGACTTCACCCTGCCGCGGGACGTCGACGGCGTGCAAGACGCGATGCCCGTCGACCTCGACGCCCTCGAGGAGTGGACCGTCGGCGACCGGATGCTGGGCGACATCCTGCGCGGGTGGACGCCGGACGATGCCCGGCAGGCCGAGTGGCGGCGGGGCACGTTGCCGCCCGGCCAACTGGGCTGGCGCACCGCGACGGAAGTCCGCGACCAGGCCGCGCTGCTGGCGGCCAAAGCGCAGCAATACCGGGGGGCCGACGCCCGGGCGTATGACGTCGACGTCGATCTCGGCTCCGGGCGCAGGCTCACGGGCACGGTGTCGCCGGTGTACGGCGAGCGGCTGGTGTCGGTGACGTACTCCAAGCTGGACGGCAAGCACCTGCTCGAGGCGTGGATCCCGTTGCTGGCCTTGATCGCTCACGACCCGGGCCGGGACTGGTCGGCGGTGTGCGTCGGCCGCCTGAAGCGGGGCATCACCCCGCGGGTCGAGGGGTTGGGACGGCCGCGCGACGACGCCCTGACACTGCTGCGCGAGCTGGTGGCGGTCTACGACGCGGGCCGCCGGGAGCCGATTCCGCTGCCCATCAAGACGTCCTACGCGTGGGCGGCCGCGCGGCACTGCGGCGACGATCCGCTGCGCGAGGCGCAGTACCGGTGGAAGTACGAGCACGAGGAGCCGGCGCACCTGCGGGCCTGGGGCAAGAACACCCGGCTGTCCGATCTGATGCGGCCCGTGCGGCCGGGTGAGGAGTTCGACGGCGAAGACACCCGGTTGGGCGCCTACGCCGCGCGGGTCTGGCTGCCGATGCTGCGGGCCGAAAGGAAGCCCTGAGATGGGGCAGGTGACAGAGCGCTTCGATCTGCTCGGCCCGCTGCCCGCCGATCGGTCGACCACGGTGCTGCAGGCCAGCGCGGGCACCGGCAAGACGTTCGCGCTGGCCGGCCTGGTGACCCGCTACCTCGCCGAGGGCGCCGCGACGCTGGACCAGATGCTGTTGATCACGTTCGGCCGGGCCGCCAGCCAGGAGTTGCGTGAACGGGTCCGCGGCCAAATCGTCGCCGCGGTGGCGGCTTTCGACGACCCGTCGGCCGCCGGCGACAACCAGTTGGTGGCATACCTGCTCGACGGCACCGACGAGGAACGCGCAGCGCGCAGGCAGCGGCTCCGCGACGGGCTGGCGGGCTTCGACGCGGCGACCATCGCCACCACCCACCAGTTCTGCCAGCTGGTGTTGAAGTCACTGGGCGTGGCCGGCGACACCGCCGCGAACGTCACGCTGCTGGAAAGCGTCGACGAGTTGATCGTCGAGATCGTCGACGATCTGTACCTCGCCCACTTCGGGCGCGAGCGCGACGATCCGGCGCTGGCCTATCGCGAGGCGCTGCGCCTGGCGCGCGAGGTCGTCAAGAACCCGTCGACGCAGCTGCGGCCGCTGAACCCCGAACCCGGATCGCGGGCCGCCGTCTGCGTGACGTTCGCGAAAGACGTTCTGGCCGAACTGGACACCCGCAAGCGCCGGCTGGGCGTCCTGGACTACGACGACCTGCTGAGCCGGCTCGCCGACGCGCTGGCCACCGACGATTCCCCCGCTCGGGTGCGCATGCACCACCGCTGGCCCATCGTGATGGTCGACGAGTTCCAGGACACCGACCCGGTGCAGTGGCAGGTGATCGACCGCGCGTTCAGCGGGCGCTCCACGCTGATCCTGATCGGTGATCCCAAGCAGGCCATCTACGCGTTTCGTGGCGGCGACATCGTGACCTATCTGCGGGCGGCCGAGACGGCGGGCGAGAAGAGGACGCTGGCCACCAATTGGCGCAGCGACGCGGCGCTCGTCGAGCGCCTGCAGGTGGTGCTGCGGGGCGCCCAACTCGGCGATCCCGCGATCGTCGTGGACGACGTCGACGCCTACCATCGGGGCCACCGGCTCGCCGGCGCCCCGCACAACGACCCGTTCCGGTTGCGGGTGGTCCAGCGAGCGACCCTGGGGCGCAGCGGGATTCAGAACCTGCCCATCGACGAGCTGCGGGCCCACATCGGCGCCGACCTGGCCGCCGACATCCGCGCCCTGCTGGCGGCCGGCGCGACGTTCGCGGGCAGGCCGCTGCAGGCCCGCGACATCGCCGTGATCGTGGAGAAGCACAAGGACGCGGCCGCCTGCTTCAAGGCGTTGTGCGACGCGGGCGTGCCGGCGGTGTACACCGGCGACTCCGACGTTTTCGGCTCGGACGCGGCCGAAGACTGGCTCTGCCTGCTGGAGGCGTTCGACCAGCCGCACCGCCCGGGAATGGTGCGCGCCGCGGCGGCCACCATGTTCTTCGGCGAGACCGCGGAATCGTTGGCGGCCGGCGGTGACGCGCTGACCGACCGGGTCGCGGAAACCCTGCGGGAGTGGGCCGGCCACGCGCGCGAGCGCGGCGTCGCCGCCATCTTCGAGGCCGCGCAGCTTTCGGGGATGGCCGACCGGGTGCTGGCCGCCCGCGGCGGCGAACGCCACATGACCGACCTGGCGCACGTCGCGCAGCTGCTGCAGGACGTCGCCCACCGCGAGCGCTCCAGCCTGCCGGCGCTGCGCGACTGGCTGCGCAGGCAGCGCGAGGAACGCGCCGGTGCGCCCGAACGCAACCGGCGCCTGGACAGCGATGCGGCCGCGGTGCAGATCATGACGGTGTTCGTCAGCAAGGGCCTGCAATACCCGATCGTGTATCTGCCGTTCGCGTTCAACCGCAACACCCAGGACCGCGACGTGGTGTTGTTCCACGACGCCGGCGTGCGCTGCCTGCACATCGGCGGCAAGGACAGCCCGGACTTCAAGGCCGTCGAGGTACTCGGCCGCAAGGAGGACGCCAGCGACGACAGCCGCTTGACCTATGTGGCCCTGACCCGGGCCCAGTCGCAGGTCGTCGCGTGGTGGTCGCCGGCGTTCGACGAACCCAACGGCGGGCTGTCGCGGCTGCTGCGCGGCCGGCGGCCTTCAGAGCCGTGCGTGCCCGACCGATGCGAGCCGGCGAAGATCCCCGACGACGACGCCCTGGACCGCTTGCGCGAATGGGAGGCGGCGGGCGGCCCGGTGATCGAGCGGTCGGTGGTGGCCGCCGCGCCGTCCGTGCCGCCGGCGCCGGTGCCGGCCGACCTCGACAGCCGCCACTTTCACCGCGCCATTGACACCGGGTGGCGGCGCACCTCCTACTCCGGCCTCATCCGGGTCGCGGAAAACTCCGCGGGCGCGGGCGTCAGCAGCGAGCCGGAGGTCACCGAGCTGGACGACGAGGCCGGCGAAATACCGTTGGCGCAGAACGCGTCCGGGCGCCAGGTGCCGTCGCCGATGGCGGACCTGCCGATGGGCGCGAAGTTCGGCACGCTGGTGCACGCCGTGCTCGAGACGGCCGACCCCCTGGCCACCGATCTGGCCGCCGAGCTCGAGGCGCACATCCGCACCCACTCGGTGTGGTGGCCGGTCGACGTGCCCGCCGACGAGCTCGCGGCGGCCATGGTGCCCATGCATGACACGCCGCTGGGACCGCTGGCCGGCGACCTGACGCTGCGGCGCATCGGGCTCTCGGACCGACTGCGCGAGCTGGACTTCGAATTCCCGCTCGCCGGTGGCGATCTGCGTTCCACCGCACCCGAGATCCGGCTGGCGGACACGGCCGCGTTGTTGCGTGCGCACCTACCGGCCGATGACGCGCTGGCGTCCTATGCCGACCGCCTGGCCAGCCCCCCGCTCGGCGACCAGCCGTTGCGCGGCTATCTGACCGGTTCGGTCGACGCCGTGTTGCGGGTGCCCGACGGCGGGGGGCACCGCTACCTGGTCGTCGACTACAAGACCAACTGGCTCGGCGACCCCGACCGGCCGTTGACATCCGCCGACTACGACCGGCCCCGCTTGGTTGAGGCGATGCTGCATTCGGATTATCCGCTGCAGGCGCTGCTGTACAGCGTTGTGCTGCACCGGTTCCTGCGGTGGCGCGTGCCGGGATACGACCCCGAGGCGCATCTCGGCGGTGTCCTGTACCTGTTCGTGCGCGGAATGTGCGGCGCGGCCACCCCCGTGGTCGGCGGTCATCCGTCGGGAGTGTTCAGCTGGCGGCCGCCCGCCTCGTTGACAGCCGAGCTGTCGGACCTGCTCGATGGGAGGGCGGTCGCGTGACGCTGGAGGCGATCACCGCCGAGGGCCTGCTGCGGACGTACACCGACGCCGGCGTGTTCGAGGCCGCCGACGTCCATGTGGCGCAGCGGCTTACGGCGCTCGCAGGCGAGCCCGACGAGGGCGTCGCGCTGGCGGTCGGGCTGCTGGTGCGGGCGCTGCGCAGCGGTTCGGTGTGCGTGGACCTGCGGGCGGTGGCGGCGCAGGTCGGCGCCGCCGACCTGCCGTGGCCCGACCCGGCCGGCTGGATGGCCGCCGTGCGAGCCAGCCCGCTGCTCGGGTCCCCGCCGGTGCTGCGGCTGTTCGGTGAACTTCTGTACCTGGACCGGTACTGGCTCGAGGAACAGCAGGTGTGCGCCGACCTGCTCGCGCTCTCCATGCCCGGGGTAAGGGGCGACGCCCCGGACTTGGATCGGCTTTTCCCCCCGGGTTACGAGGAACAGCGTGCGGCCGCGGAAATAGCTGTCTCGCAAGCGGTTACGGTGCTTACTGGGGGCCCCGGGACGGGCAAGACCACGACGGTGGCGCGGTTGCTGGCGCTGCTCGCCGCGCAGGCCGAGAGCGCCGGGTTGCCGCGGCCCCGAATCGCGCTGGCCGCACCGACGGGCAAGGCCGCGGCGCGGCTCGCCGAGGCGGTCGCCGCCGAGGTGCAGAGGCTGGACGCGGCGGACCGGGGCCGGCTGGCCGGGCTGCCGGCGACGACGCTGCACCGGCTGCTGGGTTCGCGGCCGGATACGTCGGTGCGGTTCAAGCACAATCGCGGCAACCGGCTCCCGCACGACGTGATCGTCGTGGACGAGACGTCGATGGTGTCGCTGACGATGATGGCCCGGCTGCTGGAGGCGGTGCGGCCCGATACGCGGCTGATCCTGGTGGGCGACCCCGACCAGCTGGCCTCGGTGGAGGCCGGCGCGGTGCTGGCCGACCTGGTGGACGGGCTGACGGCGCGAGCCGACGTGCGGGTGGCGGCGCTGCGCACACCGCATCGATTCGGCGAGTCGATCGGCGCGCTGGCCGAGGCGATCCGGGTCGGCGACGCGGACCGCGTGATGGGGCTGCTGCGGGCCGGCGGCGAGCACGTCGAGTGGCTCGATTCCGACGGGCCGGCCGACCGGCTGCGCCCGGTGCTGGTATCGCACGCGCTGCGGGTGCGGCAGGCCGCCGTCCTCGGCGCCACCGGGGCGGCGCTGGCGTCACTCGACGAGCACCGGCTGTTGTGCGCGCACCGGCGGGGCCCCTACGGAGTGGGGCACTGGAACCGGCAGGTAGAGCGCTGGCTCGCGGAGGAGACTGGTCAGCAACCGTCGTCCGCGTGGTATGCGGGCCGGCCATTGTTGGTGACCGCCAACGACTATGGGCTCAAGGTCTACAACGGCGACACCGGGGTGGTCGTGGTCGGCGACGACGGGTTGCGGGCGGTCATCGCCGGCGCCACCGGAACGTTGAGCTTCGCGACCAGCCGGCTCACGGACATCGAGACCATGCACGCCATGACGATCCACAAGAGCCAGGGCAGCCAGGCCGGCGAGGTGACGGTGCTGATGCCGCCGGAGGATTCGCGGCTGCTGACCCGGGAGTTGTTCTACACGGCCGTGACCCGGGCGAAGGCCAAGGTCCGGGTGGCCGGCACCGAGGCGTCGGTGCGGGCGGCCATCGACCGCCGGGCGGTGCGCGCGAGCGGGCTGGCCCAGCGGCTGCAGTCGTCCTGAGTGCGGCGTCGCCCTAGTGCGCGCCTCCGGATTGCGCGCCGGCGGCCATCTGCTTGAGCATCACGTCGTGGATGATGTCGATCCGCGAACGGGCCTCCGCGCAGACATACGGGTCGCGGATCACGGTGAGTTGGTTGTCCTGCTTGGATTCTCCGCCGGTGGACCAGTTGGTCGAACCGGTGATGACGTCGACGCCGTCGATGATCACCATCTTCAAATGCATGATCGCCGACTTCTCGCTGTGCCCGATGGCGATGCTGTTGCCGATCTTGTCATTGAGCCACGGGGCCAGCAGAGCCCGCTCCGACTTCCCCGCGGCCTGGGTGGAGTCGAGACTCATTTGCACGTACATCTTTTCGTCCTTCAGCGCCGACTGCAGCACCGAATTCAGTTCGGCGTCATCGTAGCCGTACATCGCCACCACGATGCTTTTGTTGGCCGCCGTCAGCAGGGCCTTGAGCGCCTCGTGCACCTGGTCGACCGGGCTGTAGAAGGTTCGCGTGTCGTCGGGGTAGCCGGGCGGGAACGGCGCGGCTTTGTATTGGTCCAACTCGGCGAGCGAACGCAGTGCCATGGCGGTTTCTCCTTTACATCGCGGGAGACGTCCAGTCGGCCGGGTCGGCGCTGAGCCGTTGCGCCTCCTCGGTCAGGTTCGGTAAGTAGCCGGGGTTGTCGCGACGGCGCACCAGCACGCTCGGATGCACCAGCGCGTCGGGACCCATCGGCCGGCGCCGGCAGCCGACCAGGTACCAGAGCTTGCCGTTGTGGTGGATCGGCGCGTCCGCGAAGTCTTCGGTCACCGCGCACTGCTGCCGGTAGGCCGCTGCGTCGATCGCGAGTTCGCCGGCGATTCCGTCGGTGACCCACTTCAGCGCGATCGTCGCGAGCCGGTGATCGGGCATGAACGTTCCGCCGACGTCGGCGTGCACGCCGGCGAACCAGCGTTCCTCCAGCCCCAGCGGATGGCGTTCGACAAGGTATTCGCGATAGGGCCGGCGACGTTCGTCGATCGAGACGGCGTGGCGGATGCGCGCGACGTTGGGCAGCGAGCGGGTGTAGGGCCAGCGCAGGTTGCCGAACCTCAGGAAGCCGGCCGCCTTCACGGTGTCCCACAGGCCGAGGTAGGCGACCGGCACCGCGTGGTGCCAGACCTGATTTGGGCTGTTCTGCCGCACAGTCGAAAACAGCGGCTCGCCCTCGGTGCGCCAGCAGAACGCGCGGGCGAACTCGGCCCAGTGGGCGTACTCGTCCTCGGTGAAATATCGGTTGATGGCGTACTTTTCGACCGCGTACGGCAGCAGGTTCTCCGAACCGGGCCGCAGCAACCCCGGCCGCAGCAGCATGCCGGCCAACGCGCGCGCGGTGTAGGCGCCGCGGCTGAAGCCGAAGATGTAGAGCGCGTCGCCCGGGCGCCAGTGCTGCATCACGTACCGGTACGCCTGCGCCACATTGCCTTTCAGGCCCAGGCCGAACGCCTTCTCGATCAGCAGGTCGATTGTGCGCGACAGCGACGAGTGCGCCGATGCGGGCGCCAGCGTGCCGACGCCGGGGTCGTAGTAGGCGAGTTGGGCGGCCGGATCGTCCTTGTCCAACATCTCGAACAGCTTGGCGACATTGGTGAGGTTGCCGGCCCCGATCTGGTTGGCGGTGCCGTCGAGGCAGACGACGATCCGCTTGCCGCGCGGTCGCTCAGGGTGCTCGGACATCTCGAAGAACGCCTCTCACAGGTATGCGACTCCCTGATGTGTGGCACTCTACGACGGCCGCGCACGGTGCGGAAGAATCGCGGTCAGCATGGACAACAACAACGACGACGACGACGACTCCGCGCCGACACCGGCACCCGCATCCCGGCGCGTCCACATCGTGCGCCTCGGCGTGTTCGTCGCCTTCCTGCTCCTGATGTTCTACCTGGTGGCCATCGCGCGCGTCATCCACGTGGACGACGTGCGACGCGTGGTCTCCGCGACGGGGCCGGCCGCGCCGCTGGCCTACGTGCTGGCGTCGGCCGTGCTCGGCGCGCTGTTCGTGCCGGGCTCGATCCTGGCCGCGGCCAGCGGACTGCTGTTCGGCCCCCTCCTCGGCATCTTCGTGACGCTCGGCGCGACGGTAGGCACCGCGATCGTCGCGAGCCTCATCGGCCGGCGGGCCGGGCGCGACAGCGCCCGGGCGCTGCTGGGCACCAAACGCACCGACCGCATCGACGCGCTTATCGAGCGGCGCGGGCTGTGGGCGGTCGTCGGCCAGCGATTCGTCCCGGGCATCTCCGATGCGCTCGCGTCGTATGCCTTCGGGGCGTTCGGGGTGCCCTTGTGGCAGATGGTCATTGGCTCGTTCGTCGGTTCCGTGCCGCGCGCGTTCGTCTACACCGCGCTGGGCGCGTCGATCGGCAACCGATCGTCGCCGTTGGCGTACGCGGCGATCGCGGTGTGGTGCGTGTCGGCGATCGTCGGCGCGTTCGCCGCGCGCCGCGGATTTCAACGGTGGCGCGCCCACGCGCGCGGCGCCCAAGGAGAGGGCGGCGACGACGATGCACCTCAGCGGTCCGGCCGCCACCGATAGATGACAGCGTCGCGGTGGTGAGCGGCTCGAGGCAGCGAGGCAACCCCCGACGCTGGTCAGCCCACTCGGATGACGATCTTCCCGAGGTGCGCGCCTTCCGCGATTCGGTTGAACGCCGCTGCGGCATCATCGAATTCGAAAACCCGGTCGATCACCGGCTGCATTCCCGTGGCGCCGACTGCGCGCACCAGTTCCTGCGTATCGCCGCGGTCCCCGACCGTGATCGACCGGGTTGTCGCGCCGGCGCCCTTGAGGAGGAAGTAGTCGATGCCGGGGTTGGCTTCACTGAGGAAGCCAATCAGCGTCACCTCTCCGCCAATCGCGACCGCCCGTAAAGACTGGTCGATGGTGGCTGGGCCGCCGACTTCGACGACGCGATCGACGCCTCGGCCGTCGGTCAGGGCGCGGACCCGCTCACTCCACTGCGGGTGGTCGCGGTAGTTGATGACATCGTCGGCCCCCAACGCCGTCAGGGCCCGTGCTTTCTCGAGGCTCGACGTCGTCGCGATGACCCGAGCACCCAGCAGTTTGGCCAGTTGAAGGGCAAAGACGGAGACACCGCCCGAACCGAGGGTCAACACAGTCTGGCCGGCGCGGATCGGCGTGGGGCCGCCCAGCGCATTCCAGGCGGTGACAGCCGCGCAGGGCAGTGTCGCTGCCTGTTCGTCGGTCAAGGCGTCCGGCGTGGCTACCACCGATTCCCGCGATACCACTTTGTATTCGGTGAGCCAGCCATCTTGCCCGCTGCCGTAGCTGTCGGAGTTCGCCGTCGCCGGTAGCGGGCCGCCGAACCACCTGGGCTGGAATATGCTCATGACGCGGTCGCCCGGGTGGTAGTCGTCAACGCCTTCACCGGCCTCGGCCACTTCGGCGGCAGCGTCGCTGCACGGCACGAGACCGGACTTGCTGTCGCGCACGTAGCGCCCCAGCGGGATCGCGATGTCGCGATAGTTCAGTGACACCGCCCGGATCTTGAGCAACAGTTCACCGCGTTGCGGGGCGGGGATGGGCTCGTCACTCATCTCCAGACCGTCGAGTCCACGTGAGTTGTCGAATCGGTATACCCGCATCGGGGCGCTCCTTACCTGGGGCGGTGCGCTAGGGCGTGACCACGTGAGCGCGCGATCCACTACCGCGGATGCCGCGCCCTGCTCTAGCTCTGCGGGCGCTCCGCGGCCACGAACAGGTTGCCCGGCACCGCATCCGCGACCTCCGTGGCCGCCGTGCGCGCGTAGCCGGCCATCAGCTCGTCGGCCGGCGTGACCGTCACGCTCCAGCCGTGGCGGCGGAACCAGTCGCCGACGTCCTCGCGCTCCTCGAAGTACCACAGCTCGTCGGTCCTCGGCACCTGCCGGTCCGGGTCGACGCGCGCCATCAGCGCGCGGACCCGGTCCATCCGCTCGCGACGCTTGGCGCGGAACTCGGGGTCGAGGAACTTCGGTCCGAGCGCCTCCACGGCCACCCGGCTGCCGGGGGCGGTGAGCGCGTGCACGCGGTCGAACAGCAGCTCCTGGGCGGTGGCCGGCAGGTAGGGCATCAGCCCCTCGGCGGACCACACACTGGGCGCCGACGGGTCAAAACCCGCGTCGCGCAAGGCCGTCGGCCAATCGTGGCGCAGGTCGACCGGGACGGCGACCCGGTTGCACGCGGGCTCTGCCCCGTGTTCGGTCAGCGTCGACAATTTGAAGTCCAGCACCCGGGGCTGATCCAGCTCGTAGGTCGTCGTCCCGTCCGGCCAGGACAGCCGCCAAGCCCGCGCGTCCAGGCCCGCGGCCAGGATCACCGCCTGACGAATTCCGGCGCGCGTCGCGGCGAGGAAGAACTCGTCGAAAAACGCCGTCCGCGAGGCCATGTAGCCGACCATCGCCTGCATCTGCAGCGGCAATTCGGGTTCGGCCTCGATGAGTTCGTCCGGTAGCTGCGGTGCCGAATGCCAGTTCCACACCCCGTCGCCTGCGGCGTCGAGGAAGACCTGCGCGAACGGGTCCCGGATCAACGGGTTGTCGCTTCGCGTCTCCGCGGCGCGCGCCGACGCCACGCCCAGTGCGGTGGCCCCCACGCTCTCGGTGATCTCCCAGCTGTCGTTCTCGGTCCTGGCCACGCGCATCCCCTCGAATCGATAGTTCGCCTACATACTCGACCGTACGCGCGCCGGATGGGTGGGAGCTATCGCGTAACCGGCTATCCGGTTAAGTTGTCGGCGAGCCGGCAAGCGGCAATTGTTTGCGGCGCCGAACGGATCCGAAGGATCGTTACACCATGCGAGTCGACGGGCGCGAGGTCATCGTTTCCGGCAGCTTGCTGCAGCCGCTGACCCGCCGCACCAACGACATCCTGCGGCTCGCGGCGAGCGCGACCTTCCTCGCCGTGGTGATCACGAGTTCGCTGATCACCCGGCCGCAGTGGGACGCGCTGGAGAAGTCGATCTCGCAGATCGTCGGCGTGCTCTCCCCGCGGCAGTCCGATTTGGTGTACCTCGCGTACGGCGTGGCGATCCTGGCCCTGCCGTTCATGATCCTGATCGGCCTGGTCGTCGGCCGGCAGTGGAAGCTGCTCGGGGCGTACGCGGCCGCCGCGGTGCTCGCGGCGCTACCGCTGTCGATCGGCGGCAACGGGTTTTCGGCGCCCCGCTGGCACTTCGACCTCTCCGAGCGGCTGCAGACCGTGCTGGGCCAGTTCCTCGACGACCCGCGCTGGATCGGCATGCTGGCGGCGGTGCTGACCGTCTCGGGGCCGTGGCTGCCCGCGCGGTGGCGGCACTGGTGGTGGGCGCTGCTGCTGGCCTTCGTGCCGATCCACCTGGTGGTCAGCGCCATCGTGCCGGCGCGCGCCCTGCTGGGCCTGGCGGTCGGGTGGCTGGTCGGCTCGCTGGTGGTGCTCGTGGTCGGGACCCCCGCGCTCGAGGTGCCGCTCGAGGCCGCGGTCCGCGCGATGGCAAGGCGCGGGTTCGTGGTCACCCGGCTCACCGTGGTCCGCCCGGCCGGCCGCGGCCCGCTCGTCCTCTCGGCCGGCTGTGCGGAGCCAGACGGCGCCGCGGTCGTCGAGTTGTACGGACCGCATCAGCGCAGTGGCGGCGCACTAAGGCAGCTCTGGATAAAGCTGCGGCTGCGCGACACCGAGACCGCGCCGCTGGTGACCTCGATGCGCCGCGCCGTCGAGCACCGCGCCCTGATGACGATCGCCATCGGGGAGGTGG
>NZ_LZJJ01000571.1:0-699 GCF_001667625.1 Mycobacterium sp. E1715 | reverse complement strand
GGCGATCTACAACGACCTGCGGATCGTCGACAACGTCCGTTACTTCGCCGCGCTGTACGGTTTCGAGCACCAGGCCGCCGACGACGCGATCGAGCGGGTCGGGCTGGCCGACCACCGAACCGCGTTCTGCGGCAACCTTTCCGGCGGCCAGCGCACCCGGGTGTCGCTGGCCTGCGCGCTGGTCTGCCGGCCCGACCTGCTCGTGCTCGACGAGCCCACGGTCGGCCTGGACCCGGTGCTGCGCGCGGATCTCTGGGAGCAGTTCGCCGAGCTCGCCCGCGGCGGAACCACGCTGCTGGTCTCCAGCCACGTCATGGACGAAGCCGACCACTGCGGCGACCTGCTGCTGATGCGCGACGGTCACCTGCTTGCCCACACCACCCCGGCCCAACTACGAGAGGACACCGGATGCACGTCACTGGAGGACGCGTTTCTGTCCATCATCAAGCGCAGCACCATGCGCCAGGCCGGCTAGGGCTCAAGGGCTACACCGCCACCACGACGCGAATCCTGCGCCAGCTGGCGGCCGACCACCGCAGCGTCGCCATGATCCTGTTCGTGCCGGTCTTGGTGATCACGTTGATGTACTACATGTTTCAGAACGCGCCGCATCGGCCCGGCACGCCTGCGCCGCGGCGGCCACCGAGAAGGCGCTGCCGTAGGCGATCAGCAGGTCGAACCGGCGCAGGGGAGTGGTCA
>NZ_LZJJ01000570.1:0-7472 GCF_001667625.1 Mycobacterium sp. E1715 | reverse complement strand
ACCGCCACGAGGAAGCCCAGCAGATGCTGCGCGACAACGAGACGTTCTCGTCGGCGGCCGTCATCGCCGCGTTCGGGCCGGTGCTGGGGGAGCGCGTCATGCTCGGCATGGACGAACCGGTGCACGGGCGGCTGCGGTCACTGGTGTCAAAGGCCTTCTCGCAGAAGGCGTTGGCCCGCTGGGAAGACGAACTCGTCGGGCGGGTGGGCAACAGCCTGATCGACAAGTTCGCGGCGAACGCAAAGGCCGACCTGGTCAAGGAATTCACCTTCGATTACCCCAGCCAGATCATCGCGGGCCTGCTGGGGCTGCCGGAGGAGGACTATCCGCAGTTCCAGCGGTGGTCGATTTCGTTGCTGAGTTGGATCCTGAATCCCGAACGCGGCCTTGCCGCCTCGGCCGCGCTCTGCGACTACTTCGCACCCATCCTGGCGGCGCGCCGCGCCGAGCCGAAGGAAGATCTGATCAGCGCGCTGGCCCAGGCCGAGATCGACGGCGAGAAGCTCGAGGACGAGGAGATCTACTCGTTCCTGCGGCTGCTGCTGCCCGCCGGGGTGGAGACGACGTACCGGTCCCTGGGCAGCCTGCTGCTCGCGCTGCTGTCGGATCCCGCGCAGCTGGATGCCATCCGCGCGGACCGGTCGCTGCTACCACAGGCCATCGAGGAGGGTGTGCGCTGGGAACCGCCCCTGCTGACCATCACCCGGGTGGCGACTCGCGACACCGAACTCGGCGGGGTGGCGATACCGGAAGGGTCCACGGTGATGCCGATGCTGGGCTCCGCCAACCGGCAGGAGGACCGTTACCCCGATCCCGACAGGTTCGACATCTTCCGCACACCCAGGGCCCACCTGGGCTGGGGGCACGGCGTGCACGTCTGTCTCGGCATGCACCTGGCGCGGCTGGAGATGCGCACCGCCATCAACCTTTTGCTCGACCGCTTGCCCAACCTGCGGCTGGACCCCGACGCCGACGATCCGCACGTCCGCGGGCAGATTTTTCGTTCGCCGACGTCGGTGCCCGTGCTGTTCGACCCACAATGACCAGGCCCGTAGGGGTTGTCGCTTGCCAATCGGCTAGTTTCCGGTAAGGCTCTCTGTAGCCCCTCAACGACTCAGAAGAGAGTGACAAACATGACCGAGGCTGTAAAGGTGCGGTTCGAGCCGAAGATGATGATCGACGGGAAGCTCGTCGACGGGCAGTCCGGCACCTTCACCAACATCAACCCGGCGACCGAGGAGCCGCTCGGGGAGGTCGCCGACGCGTCCAAGGAGGACATGCACCGGGCGATCGACGCCGCCCGGCGCGCCTTCGACGAGAGCGACTGGTCGACCAACCGGGAGTTGCGCAAGCGCTGCCTCTTGCAGCTGCACGAGGCGATCGAGTCGGAGAAGGAGGAGCTGCGCGAGGAGCTCATCCTCGAGGTGGGATCGCCGCGGGCCATCACCTTCGGTCCCCAGCTGGACGCGCCGCTGGAGGACGGGCTGCGCTACCCCGCCAGGCTGATCGACGAGTACGCGTGGGAGACCGACCTGGGTGACAAGGTGATCAGCCTGACCGGCACGCTGACCACCCGCAAGGTGTGGCGCGAGCCGGTGGGCGTCGTCGGCGCGATCGTGCCGTGGAACTTTCCGTTCGAGGTCACCCTCAACAAGCTCGGCCAGGCGCTCGGCACCGGCAACACCGTGGTGCTCAAGCCGGCGCCGAACACCCCGTTCAACGCGACCCGGCTGGGCCGGCTGATCGCCGAGAAGACCGACATCCCCGCCGGCGTCGTCAACGTCGTGACCGCCTCGGATCACTTTGTGGGCGAAGAACTTACGCTTTCGCCCAAGGTCGACCTGATCTCGTTCACCGGCTCGACCGTGGTCGGGCAGCGGATCATGGAAAAGGGGGCCGCCACCATGAAGCGGCTCTTCCTCGAGCTGGGCGGCAAGTCGGCCACCATCGTGCTGGAGGACGCCGACTTCCCGACGGCTTGCATGGTCGGCATCGCGCCGTGCATGCACGCCGGCCAAGGCTGCGCCAACCCGACCCGGATGTTGTTGCCGCGGTCGCGCTACGACGAGGGCGTGGAAATCCTCAAGGGCATCTACGAGAACGTCACGTGTGGTGACCCGCAGGACCCGGGAACCCTGTGCGGCCCGGTGATCTCGGAGGTGCAGCGAAATCGCGTGATGGGCTACATCCGCAAAGGTGTCGAAGAGGGCGCCACGGCGCTCGTCGGCGGCCCCGACGCGCCCACCGGCTTCGACAAGGGTTTCTACGTCAGGCCAACGCTTTTCACCGATGTCGACAACTCCATGACGATCGCCCAGGAGGAAATCTTCGGTCCGGTGCTCGCCGTGATCCCGTTCGACGACGAGGAGGACGCGATCCGGATCGCCAACGACAGCAAGTACGGCCTGGCGGGCAACGTGATGTCCGGCTCGCTGGAGCGGTCGCTGGCGGTGGCCCGAAGGATTCGGGCCGGCTTCATGGGCGTCAACGGCGGCGCGCCGTATGGCGCCGACACCCCGTTCGGCGGGTACAAGTACAGCGGGGTGGGCCGCCAGAACGGTGTCGCCGGGTTCGACCAGTACACCGAGATCAAATCGGTGGCCTATCCCGCCGTCTAAGGCCCGTCGAGATCGCCGTCACGGCTGCGGGTTTGGGCTCACCCGCGACCGTGGCGGCAATCTCGGCGTGGGTCAGGCGGGCGCGACCGGTCGTTTCAGCGTGCAGACGATGCTCCACTCGAAGTAGTGGTCGCCGCCCTTGTCGTAGTCCTTGAAGCGGTGGGCGACCTGGGTGCGCTGCACCGACGACCCGACGATCTCCCAGCCCTGTTGTCCGTAGGACTGCGTCAGACGGTTCGCTTCGTCCAGCACGGCCTGCAGAGATTCGTTCGTGTACGAGACGAAGGTGCTCTCCCATTGCTGGGGATACCACTTGCCATCGGATGCCAGCCACCAGCCGGGGCCCGGTGAAGGGGTGCTCACATCGGGGCACCCTACGTCGCCGAGCCTCGCGGAAAAATGGACTGCACATGACGGGGTGCCGAAAAGCTGGCAATCGGAAGGCCATCTGCCACCCAAAACCACCCCGGCCCGCGCCCGCCCAACGCGTTGGTTGACAATCGACGGCGAGACTCACTTTCACCGATTAGGGTCCTAACGTCAAAGGAGACACCACCATGGCTGAAGCCGTCATCGTCGAGGCAGTGCGCTCACCGGTCGGGAAGCGCAACGGCGGATTGTCCGGGGTGCACCCGGCGGACCTGTCGGCGCAGGTGCTCAACGGGTTGGTGGACAAGGCGGGTATCGACCCCGGCCTCGTCGACGACGTCATCTGGGGCTGTGTGATGCAGGCCGGTGAGCAGGCCCTCGACATCGGCCGCACCGCCCTGCTGGCCGCCGGCTGGCCGGAATCCGTCCCCGGTGTGACCGTCGACCGTCAGTGTGGTTCGAGCCAGCAGTCGATCCACTTCGCGGCGGCCGGCGTGGTGGCCGGGCACTACGACGTCGTCGTGGCCGGTGGGGTGGAGTCGATGTCGCGCACTCCGATGGGTTCGTCGTTGGCCAACGGCGGCCGCCCCTACCCGAAGACCTTCCTGGACCGCTACGAGGGCCAGATCCCCAACCAGGGCATCGGCGCCGAGATGATCGCCGAGCGGTGGGGATTCGACCGCACCGCGCTCGACGAGTTCTCGCTGGGCTCACACGAAAAGGCCGCTGCGGCACAGGATTCCGGCGCTTTTGACGACCAGATCGTCGGTATCAAGGACCAGGACGGAAACGTGGTGCTCAAGGACGAGGGCATCCGCCGCGGCACCCCGATGGAGAAGATGGCGTCGCTGAAGCCGGCGTTCAAGGAAGACGGGGTGATCCACGCGGGCAACTCGTCGCAGATCTCCGATGGCTCGGCCGCGATCCTGTTCATGTCGGCCGAGAAGGCCAAGGAGCTCGGCCTGAAGCCGATCGCGAAGGTGCACACCGCGACGCTGGCCGGAGCCGACCCGGTGATCATGCTGACCGCGCCGATCCCCGCCACCCAGAAGGTGCTGAAGCGTTCCGGCCTGTCCATCGACGACATCGGGGCCTACGAGGTCAACGAGGCGTTCGCGCCGGTGCCGCTGGCGTGGCTGAAAGACATTGGCGCCGACGAGAAGAAGCTCAACCCCAACGGCGGTGCGATCGCGCTGGGGCACCCGCTGGGCGGCTCCGGCGCCCGGATCATGACGACGCTGCTGTACCACATGCGGGACAAGGGAATTCGTTACGGTCTGCAGACCATGTGCGAGGGTGGCGGCCAGGCCAACGCCACCATCGTGGAATTGTTGTGACGGACGTTGACACCGCGGCGCCCGGCGCGCTGACCGAGCGCCGCGGCAACGTCATGGTGATCACCATCAACCGGCCGGAAGCCCGCAACGCGGTCAACGGTGCCGTCAGCATCGGCGTCGGGGACGCGCTGGAGGAGGCCCAGCAGGATCGCGAGATCCGGGCCGTGGTGATCACCGGCGCGGGCGACAAGTCGTTCTGCGCCGGGGCCGACCTCAAGGCGATCTCACGTCGGGAGAACATCTATCACCCCGACCATCCCGAGTGGGGCTTCGCCGGTTACGTGCACCACTTCATCGACAAACCCACGATCGCGGCGGTCAACGGCACCGCGCTGGGCGGCGGCACCGAGCTGGCGTTGGCCAGCGACCTGGTGGTGGCCGACGAGCGCGCCCAGTTCGGGCTGCCGGAGGTCAAGCGGGGGCTCATCGCCGCCGCGGGGGGCGTCTTCCGGATCGTGCAGCAGCTGCCGCGCAAGGTGGCGATGGAGCTGCTGCTGACCGGCGAGCCGATCACCGCCGCCGACGCCCTCGAATGGGGCCTGATCAATCAGGTGGTCAAGGAGGGCACGGTGCTGGAGGCCGCGCTCGCGCTGGCCGCGCGGGTGACGGTGAACGCGCCGCTGTCCGTGCAGGCCAGCAAGCGCATCGCCTACGGCGTCGACGACGGCGTCATCACCGACGAAGAGGTGGGCTGGGCGCGCACCATGACCGAGATGCGCGGCCTGATCAGGTCGGAGGACGCCAAGGAGGGCCCGCTGGCGTTCGCCGAGAAGCGCGAGCCGGTCTGGAAGGCCCGCTAGCCCGCCAGCACGTTCACCCCGCGCTGGAACGCGCCGGGCAACAGCGTGCACGCCGGCACGATGGCGCGGCGCGCGATCGGCGGGGCGCTGGCCAACACCAGCGCGCGGGTGAGCAGCCGGTAGTTGCGGGTAATCCGTTGCCACGCAAACTCATACGACTGCGGCGCCTCGTCGACGATGGCGGCGACCACAGCGGCCGCTTGCTTGACCGCCAGGCTGATGCCCTCGCCCGTCAGCGCGTCCTCGTAGCCCGCCGCGTCGCCCACCAACAGCACGCGCCCCGCGACCCGGCGAGAGACCACCTGGCGTAACGGGCCGCAGCCGCGCGCGTCACCGCGGGTGGCGCTGCCGAGCCGGCGGGCCAGCCCGGGGAACCACGCCAGGTCGGGCCGGCCGCGCGACAGGATCGCCACGCCCACCAGATCCGGCTCGACCGGCGTCACATACGCCTCACCCCAGCGCGACCAATGCACCTCGACGAACTCCGACCACGGCGGCACCCGGAAATGCCAGCGCACGCCGTAGCGCCGCGGCGTTCCGGCCGTCGCCGTGATCCCGACGGCCCGCCTGACCTGTGAGTGCAGTCCGTCGGCCGCCACCAACCATTTCGCGCGCACGCCGGCGGCCGTCACCCCGTGCGCGTCCTGGTGCACGGTGGTCACCCGCGCCCGAAGCCATTCCGTGTCTTGCTCTTTGGCGCGCGCGGCCAGCGCCGCATGCAGCGTGGTGCGTCGCACGCCGCGACCCGGGCCGTTACGAAACCGGGCCTGGGCGCGGCGGTGTTCGCTCACGTAGGCGATTCCGTGAAAGGGCATGCCGACCGGGTCGACGCCGAGGGACGTCAGCTCGGCCAGCCCGCCGGGCATCAGGCCTTCACCGCACGCCTTGTCGATGGGTCCCTCCCGCGGGTCGGCGACGATCACCGAAAGTCCCTGCCGCCGAGCGTGTAACGCCGTGGCCAAACCGCCCGGCCCGCCGCCGACGATCAACAGGTCGGTGTCGTAGTCGCTCACGTGTATCCCAGAGCGGAGTTCTCGACCCGCAATCGCACCTTGAGCAACGCCGCGTTGGCGAGCGTGAAAATGGCGGCCGTCAGCCACGCCGTGTGCACCAACGGCAGCGCCAACCCCTCAGCCACCACTGCAACATAGTTCGGATGGTGCAGCCACCGGTAGGGACCCTGGCGCACCAGCGGGGCCTGCGGCAGCACGATGACCCGGGTGTTCCACCGCGGGCCGAGCGTGGCGATGCACCACCAGCGCAGCACCTGGCTGAGTGCCACCACCGCCAGCATCGGCCAGCCCAGCCATCCGATGAACGGCCGGTGCAGTGCCCACGGCTCGAGGATGCAGCCAACCAGCAGCGCCGTGTGCAGCACCACCATCACCGGATAGTGTGCCCGCCCAAACTCCTTGGCGCCCTGGGCAAAAGACCATTGCGCGTTGCGGTTGGAGACCACGAGCTCCACGACGCGTTCGATGGCGACCGCCAGAACCAGTAGGTAATACATGTCTCCACTATCTCTTCGAAGAGGACTTCTTCTACCGGCTCACGATGCCGCCGCCGCGCGGGTTCACCGCCGCGAGCGTAACGGCATGGCGAAAATCGGGCCGGAAGAGCGCCGTGGCGTTACGTTCGCGATCGGCGGCCCGCGCCCGCCAGGTTTGCGTCGACCGTCGCCGGGTTAGGTTGAAAGGTATGCGGGTCCTCGTCACCGGTGCCACCGGATATGTCGGATCGCGGCTGGTCACGGCGCTGCTGGCGGACCGGCACCACGTCGTGGCCGCCACCCGGAAGCCCGAGCGACTCAGACGGTTCGGATGGTTCGACGACGTCACCCCGGTGACCCTCGACGCCGCCGATCCCGCGTCCACGCGGGCGGCCTTCGCCGACGCCGGGCACGTTGACGTGGTGTATTACCTGGTGCACGCCATCGGGCAGCCCGGCTTCCGCGATGCCGACAACGCCGCCGCGGCCAACCTCGCCGCCGCGGCCAGGGACGCCGGTGTGCGTCGCATCGTCTACCTGGGCGGATTCGTGCCCGCCGACGAGGTGCTGTCCGAGCACCTGACCAGCCGGGCCGAGGTGGCCGAGGCCCTGACGGTGCCGGACGGCGCGGAGCTGGTCTGGCTGGGCGCCGCGATGATCATCGGCGCGGGCTCGACCTCGTTCGAGATGATGCGCTACGTCGGGGACCGATTCCCGCTGCTGCCCGTCCCGAGCTGGATGGACAACCCGATAGACCCGATTTCCATCCGCGACGTGCTGCATTACCTGGTCGCCGCGGCCACGGCGCCGGTCCCGTCATCGCGCACCTGGGACATCGGCGGACCCGACGTGCTCGAGTA
>NZ_LZJJ01000569.1:0-1070 GCF_001667625.1 Mycobacterium sp. E1715 | reverse complement strand
GAAGCCCGTGAGATTGCATGGGACGGCCATGAGAACGTCGTGTCCCCTGCGCTGCAGTTCTCGACCCATAGCCACGGTCGGCTCGACATCGCCCCGAGTTCCATAGCTTGCCAGCACAAATTTCACGACAGATCGTAGCCTTTCAGTTCTGTTGGGCTAGGTGATGTCTGGGGCATCGGTTATTGTCTCCGGTTCCTCGACTAGGCGGCAACTTCTGCGGCAATGACGCGATTCTCAAACGCCAAGGCAGTCGTCGAATCGGGTGCGGGGAGGACACCCCGTTGGTCTTCGTTTACGTGGCGCATGGGAAACCTGTCTGGCTCAACGAGATCACCGGACCACTCGTAATGCCTGAAGCACCGCGCTTACAACCGATCCAACACTCGAATTATTGATTTGTGGGATTCACCGGCGAGCCCGAATTCGACGATCAAGTCATGTGCAGTATCATCCCGCGGACCAAAGGTGAACCCCCCTCTGCCGCATGTCAGTACCACCGGGAGTGAGTCTAGACGGCTGTCGTTGCACTCACCCCCTTTTTGCATCACTCGAGCCAGATCGTTGCGACCGTTGGTCATACGCGAACGTCGCCGGCTCTTCGGCCGGGGCCGACCGACCCCCCTTGGCGGCTACTACCCGGCGTGTCGGGGCCACCAAACGCTGAAGTGTGAAGTTTCTGTGATGCGCCTCACTTTCCGAAAACACGGGTAGCTTTCGCTGACGTATCGCTGCGGCGGCGTACGGTGTTACAGCCCGAAGTTGTTGTGCCAGCGGAGCAACATGGCTCGGAACCGGTCCGGCCGGTACGCGCGCCTCGGCAAATCGACCGGTCGTCCGGCCGCACCGCAGTACCCTGGAAATGACGGTTGCGAAAGTCCGGGCGATGGCGCCGACGCCATGGGCGTGAATGGCCCGGACACCGTCTTCCGCCGCCGCTGGCAAATACGACCGCATCGCCGTCGGTCATTACGCGCCACGGCGCCTGGGGTTCGTTATTACCCCAACGACACCCGGACTTCGCACATCGGCCTGCTCGGAGAGGTTTCTTTTCACGCGACGCCGTCAGCGGG
>NZ_LZJJ01000568.1:0-12711 GCF_001667625.1 Mycobacterium sp. E1715 | reverse complement strand
GCGCGGTGGCATCTGAGTCCGAATGTGCGGGCTTGACGCCCTGGTGTGCTGTATATTTGCCTGACTTCTGGCACCAGCAAAGCGGCGCGGGAGTAAAAGTCACTGCGACGAAGGAAAGTCGGCTGCCATGAGTTATCCCCCAGGGCCGTACGAAGGCTCGCCGGAATGGCAGGGTCAGCAGCCGGAATGGCAGGGTCAGCCGCCCGGTGGGCAGGGGCAGCCGCCGGGTTGGCAGGGCCAGCAACCGGGTTGGCCGGGCCAGCAGCCGGGTTGGCAGGCGCCGCAACCGGGCTGGCCCGGCCAGCAGGAGCCGGACAACTACCTCGTCTGGGCCATCCTGTGCACCGTGCTGTGCTGTCTGCCGTTCGGAATCGTGTCGATCGTCTACTCCACCAAGGTGTCCGGACTCTGGTCCCAGGGGCGGTACGCCGAGGCGCAGGCCGCCGCCGACAACGCCAAGAAATGGGCCATCATCGGCGCCATCGCGGGCGCGGTGTTCGCGGTGATCATGGTCATCCTGTATGTGGCGATCGGCGTGATCGCCGTCTCGAACCTGCCGTCGACCACGACCACGACGTATTCCGGCTTCTGACAACGCTTTAGGCGAGTTCTAGTCGCGGATCGCGTCGACCAGACCCCAGGCCAGCGCCGTTTCGGCGTCGATGGTGCGCCCGGACAGCACGAGATAGGCGGTGCGCCACCGGCCGATTCGGCGGGTGACGCTGAGCGTCCCGCCGGCGCCGGGGATCAGCCCCAGCTCGAGTTCGGGAAGGCCGAACACCGAATCCTCCCGCGCGGCCACCCATCCGCAGAACGCCGCCATCTCCAGCCCGCTGCCCAGCACGCGGCCGTGCACCTCGGCCCGGCAGGCGTCACCGAGCCGGGCGGTCAGCGCGTCGAGCGCCAGCGCGGGGCTGTGCCGGGTGCGGGCCAGGTGCGCGCTCGCGGGGTCGGCGAAGGTGCCGAACTCGGCGAGGTCGCCCCCGCTGCAGAACGACGGCCCGTTGCCGCGCAACACGATCCCGGACACGGACGGGTCCAGTAGCGCGACGGTCAGCGCCTCCAGGAGCGCGGCGCGGGCGTCGGTGGAAAACGCGTTGTGGCGCTGCGGCCGGTTGAACGCGATGCACACGGTGTCGCCGTCGCGGTGGGCCAGCACCGGGTCGGCGATGTCGGGCATCTCGGCCGGACCGCGTTCGCCCAGCCAGCGCGCGAATTCGGGTCCGGCCTGCAGGGTCGAGTACGCCAGCGATTCGATCACCACCCCAGCCAGCGCCGGGCCGCCCGGGTCCACCCCGCGCAGCACATCGTCACAGACGCTGCTGGCGTGCGGCCAACGACGACACCGCGCGGTCAGCCTCGCGAGCGCGTCGGGAACCGACTCGACCGTGATCGCCCGCCGATCGTGACAGCGGTCCTCGGTGACGGTGAAAGTCGCTGCCTCCAGCCAGGATTCACAGCGCTCGAGGTCGGGAGCGGCGCCGTGCGCCAGGATCACCCCCGGCGGGGACGCGGGACCGGCATCCGGCGGGCTCGCCAGGTCCACCACCTGGAGCATGGGTCACACCGAGTATTTCTCGATCAGCCCGTTCTTGTAGAGCTTGCCGGTGTCGGTGCGCGGCAATTGCGTCTCGAACGCGATCGATTTCGGACATTTGTAGTGCGCCAGTCGGTCTCGCAGCCAGGCCAGCAGCTCGTCGCCGAATTCGTCGGTGGCGTCACCCGGGTCGACGGTCTGCACGGCGGCGAGCACGCGTTGCCCCATCTCGTCGTCGGGAACCCCGAACACCGCCGCGTCCAACACCTTCGGGTGGGTGACCAAGAGGTTTTCGGCCTCCTGCGGGTAGATGTTCACCCCGCCCGAGATGATCATGTGGTGGCGCCGGTCGGTCAGGTACAGGTAGCCCTCCTCGTCGAGGTAGCCGATGTCGCCGACGGTGGCCCAGCCGTGCTTGCTGCGGGAGGCCGCGGTTTTCGTGGGGTCGTTGAGGTATTCGAACGAATATCCGCCCTCGAAGTAGATCTCTCCGGCCTGCCCGGGCGGCAGCTCGTTGCCGTTCTCGTCGAGGATGTGCAGGGCGCCCCCCATCGGTTTGCCGACCGAGCCGGGGTGCGCCAGCCACTCTTCGGCGGTGATCAGCGTCGACCCGTGCGCCTCGGAGGAGGCGTAGTACTCGTCGATGATCGGCCCCCACCAGTCCATCATCTGCTTCTTGATCTCCACCGGGCAGGGCGCCGCCGCGTGCATGACCCGCTGCAGGCTGGACAGGTCGTACGAATTACGCACCGCCTCAGGCAGTTTCAGCATGCGGGTGAACATCGCCGGGACGAACTGGCCGTGCGTGACGCGGTGACGCTGGATGGCGTCGAGGCAGCCCTCGGCATCGAATTTCTCCAGCACCACCGTCGTGACCCCGCCGGCCTGCGCGCTCATCGACCACACCGAGGGCGCCGTGTGATACAGCGGCGCCGGGCTCAGGTAGATCGAGTCCGGGTTCATCCAGAAGCTCACCAGCGCCGACATCATGCCGGGCGCCTCGGACGGCGGAACGTGCGGCAGTTCGCGTTTGATGCCCTTGGGCCGGCCGGTGGTGCCCGACGAATACTGCAGCAGGTCACCCTCGAGTTCGTCGTCGATCGGGGTGTCGGGCTCGCCCGCAACGCATTCGGGGTAGCGCTGCCAGCCCTGGAGTTCGTCGTCGGCGATCAACAGCAGCCCGGGCAGGCCGCCGGGCAGGTGCTCGGCCAGGTTCTCGCACGTCTTGCGCAGCGCCGCCGACCCGATGATCGCCTTGGCGGCGCTGTTGTCGATGATGTAGGCGGCCTCGGCCGCTGTCAGGTGCGTGTTGATCGGCACGTAGTACAGGCCGCTGCGCCGCGCCGCCCACATCACCGCGTGGATGTGTTCGTTGTTCTCCATCAGGATCGCGACGGCGTCGCCCTCGACGAGGCCGGCCCGCCGAAAGTAATGGGCCAGCCGGTTGGCCCGCGCCTCGAGCTCGTCGAAGGTGATGACCGTGCCGGAGGGGTGAAGGATGACGGCAGGCTTGCCGGCGCCGAGGTACTCGCGAATCTGCATGGGCAGACTGTACCGCCGAAAAACTTGACGGGTGTCAAGTGGTCGGGCGCCGGGGCCGCGGGCCCCGGATCGGTACTCGTGCAGCGCCGATCGGGTTGAGGTACCGTCCCTTGCACGACGCGGTTTCGGAGCGGCCGGTCGGTCTTGGTACGGAGGTGCCCATGGAGGCGGCTGAGCGCCTGTCCGCCCCCGCCGCGTGCTGCTCGCCGACCGGCCGACTCGGCGTTTACGACTATGTCGACGGCATGGAGCGCCTGCTGCAGGCGGTCCAGGAATTGTCGCTGGCGCGCAGCCTGCCGGAAATTCAGCGCATCGTCCGGACCTCGGCGCGTGAGCTCACCGGCTGCGACGGCGCCACTTTCGTCCTGCGCGACGACGACGCCTGCTACTACGCCGACGAGGATGCCATCGCACCGCTGTGGAAGGGCAGCCGCTTCCCGATCGAGATCTGCGTCAGCGGGTGGGCGATGCGCAACCGCGAGGCCGCGATCATCCCGGACATCTACCGGGATTCCCGTATCCCGCAAGGCCTTTACCGCGCGACCTTCGTCAAGAGCCTGGTGATGGTCCCGATCCGCAAGCTCGACCCGATCGGGGCGATCGGCAACTACTGGGCGCACCGGCATCCGCCGTCCGAGCAGGAGGTGCGCCTGCTGCAGGCCCTCGCCGATTCGACGTCGATCGCCATGGAGAACGTCGCGGTCTACTCCGAACTGGAACAGCGGGTGCGCGACCGCACCGCCGAGCTGGAAAGGGCCAACGAGGAGATCAGCCGGCTGTCGGTCACCGACGAGCTGACCGGGCTCAGCAATCGCCGCGGCTTCTACCTGCTGGCCGAGCAGAAGCTTCGCGGGGCGCACCACCTCGGGCACAACTGCGTGCTCGCCTTCCTCGACGTCGACGGGCTCAAGCGGGTCAACGACGAACAGGGACACGACGTCGGCGACGCGCTGATCAAGGACGTCGCCGAGGTGCTGCGCCAGGTGCGGCGCGAGTCCGACATTGTCGCCCGCCTCGGCGGCGACGAATTCTGCGTCATGATCACCGAACGCGACGCCGGCACGGCGGAGGTCAAGGAACGGCTCGCCGAGGCGTTCCACACTTTCAACGAGACCAGCGACCGCACCTACCGGCTGTCCGCCAGCATCGGCCTGGTGCAGGCGCCCGTCGCCGAGCACGCGACCCTGGACGAATTGCTGGCCCGGGCAGACGAATTGATGTACGCGGAGAAGAGGACCAGCCCCACCCGGCGCGCGGGTGGGGACCGCAGGCGCTAGCTAGCCGGCGTCGGCCAGCCGCTGCTTGAGCGCCTCGAACTCGTCCTTGACGCCGGTGGGCAGCTTCTCGCCGACGAACTCGAACCACTCCTCGATCAGGGGCAGCTCTTCGCGCCACTCGGCGGCGTTGACCGCGAGCGCCTTCGTGACGTCTTCGGCCTCGACGTCCAGGCCGTCGAGATCCAGGTCGGCCGCGGTCGGCACGATGCCGATCGGTGTGTCCTGACCGCCGGCCCGGTGCTCGATGCGGTCGACGATCCACTTCAGCACGCGGCTGTTCTCGCCGAAGCCCGGCCAGAGGAACTCGCCCTGTTCGCCGCGGCGGAACCAGTTGACGAAGAACACCTTCGGCAGCTTGGACTCGTCGGAGTTCTTGCCCAGGTCGAGCCAGTGCTGGAAGTAGTCACCGACGTGGTAGCCCAGGAACGGCAGCATGGCCATCGGGTCGCGGCGCACCGTGCCGACCTTGCCCTCGGCGGCGGCGGTCTGCTCGCTGCCCATGGTGGCGCCCATGAACACGCCGTGCTGCCAGTCGCGGGCCTGCGTCACCAGCGGCACCGTGGTCTTGCGGCGGGCGCCGAACAGTATCCCCGAGATCGGCACGCCCTGCGGGTCGTCCCACTCCGGCGCCAGGATGGGGCACTGCGACATCGGGGTGCAGTACCGCGAGTTCGGGTGGGCGGCTTTGGTTTCCGTCTCGCGGATGTACCAGTCCTGGCCCTTCCAGTCGATCAGGTGGTCCGGCTCGCCCTCCAGGCCTTCCCACCACACCTCGTCGTCGTCGGTCAGTGCGACGTTGGTGAACACGGTGTTGCCCGCCGCGATGGTGCGCATCGCGTTGGGGTTGGACTTCCAGTTGGTGCCCGGCGCCACCCCGAAGAAGCCGAACTCCGGGTTGACCGCGTACAGCCGGCCGTCCTTGCCGAACCGCATCCAGGCGATGTCATCGCCCAGGGTCTCGGCGCGCCAGCCCGGGATGGTCGGCTGCAGCATCGCGAGGTTGGTCTTGCCGCAGGCCGACGGGAACGCGGCGGCGAAGTAGTACGCCTTGTTCTCCGGGGAAATCAGCTTGAGGATCAGCATGTGCTCGGCCAGCCAGCCCTCGTCGTGGGCCATCGCCGAGGCGATGCGCAGCGAATAGCACTTCTTGCCCAGCAGGGCGTTCCCGCCGTAGCCGGAGCCGTAGCTCCAGATTTCGCGGGTCTCCGGGAAGTGGGTGATGTACTTGGTGTCGTTGCACGGCCACGGCACGTCCTTCTGGCCGGGCTCGAGCGGGGCGCCCACCGAGTGCAGCGCCTTGACGAAGAACCCGTCGTCGCCGATCTTCTCCAGGGCGGCCTTGCCCATCCGGGTCATCGTGCGCATGGAGACGACGACGTACTCCGAGTCGGTGATCTCGACGCCCAGCTTGGGGTCGTCGGCGCCGAGCGGGCCCATGCAGAACGGGACCACGTACATGGTGCGGCCGCGCATGCAGCCGCGGTACAGGTCGGTCATCAGCGCCCGCATCTCGCCCGGGTCCATCCAGTTGTTGGTGGGGCCGGCGTCGATCTCGCGCTCGGAGCAGATGAAGGTCCGCGACTCGACACGCGCAACGTCCGACGGGTCCGACAACGCCAGGTAGGAATTGGGGTGCTTCTTCTCGTTCAGCTTCGTGAACGTGCCGGCCTCGACCAGCTCGCCGGCCAGCCGGTCGAACTCTTCGGCGGAGCCGTCGGTGAACACCACGCGCTCAGGCTGAGTGAGCTCGGCGACCTCCCGTACCCACGACAGCAGCCCCTGATGGTTGGTGGGCGCGGTGTCCAAACCGGGAATGGTCGCTGAGGTCATCGAAATCTCCTGAATCCTTCTGCGTACTCGTACATCTCTTCAATTGCGTATGTGCTCGACCACACAGCTGCTTGAATGGTGGCGTTAACTACAGGTTATCGTGAGCACCTTGTCGGGGAAGCCTCGGGCAGGTATAAGCCTTCTCACAGCAACGATTCAGAAGCTTCCCCGGCATCCGCATCACCGCTGAAAGAAGCGGGTTTTTCGGTTGCCTCGTCCGCCGCGGCTTTTTCCACGTCCGAAACGGAATCGTCGGACGTAGATATACCCGCTTCACCGAGTTCCGCACGCACCGCCTCGAGGGCCGCCAGCACCGTCGGCAGCTCGCGGTCCCGGGCGGCGGCGTCCCGCGACGCGGCCGTGGCGTGCGCGCGCAGCTCGCGGTCGATGGCGTCGACCTGGTCGCTCACCTGGGCGTTTTCGACCTCGTCCTGGGCCAACACGGCCTTGCTGAGCACCGACTCGGCGACCAGGACGCGGGTGGCGACCAGCTCCTCGGCCACCGACCGCAGCGAGGAGGTGACGTCCCCCGCCCAGCGGTCGAGCAGCGCCCGGTCCCGCAGCAGGCTGCGGATGTGGATGACCAGCAGGGTGACCGCCAGGCCGATCGCCACGCATGTGACCGCCGCGGCCACCGACAGGGCGGGGCTGAGCCGAGCGGCCAGCCCGCCCATCAGCCGGCTCAGGGTCAGCGCCACGCCCAGGCCGAACCCGGCGCCCAGCAGCAACATCAGCCAGGTCTCGTGCCGCCGCGCTTTCAGCGGGGGCGGCGGGACGTCGACCGTCGGCAGCTGCTCGAGGGGCGGCAGGGCCGTCGCGACGCCCACCACCTGCGCGACGTCCGCGAGATGGGTGGCGGTGCCCTCGTTCACCTCGGCCACCACCTCGTCCAGCCGGCCGCGGGTGTGGGCCTCGAAGCCGGCCATGCTGCGCCGGGACAGACCGGCGGCGTCTTCCTGCAGCTCGCTGCGCACCGACGAACACCGGTTGCGCGCGAAGTGCGACAGCTGAACGCGCGCCTGCTGGATCTGACCGCGCAGCGTGACGGTGCGCTCGGTCCTCGCCTCGCGCCGCTGCCGCAGCGCGGTGCTGCGCTCGTCGCGCAACGCTTCCACCCGCGCCCGGCGCCCCGCGCCGTCGGCCTGGCGGTCGAACCGTTCCGCGACGGTGGCCAGCCGAGACTCCCAGGCCCGCAGCCTGTTTCGGCGATCGAGCTCCGGGTCTGCCAGCCGCGCCGAGACGGCCTCCGCCAGGTCGTCGACGATCGGCTCGCCCAGGTCGGGTTGCGCGGCCGCGCCCACCCAAGGCACCCCGGCGTAGCGCGGCGCATGCGCGGCCAGCGTCTCGCGGTCGGCGGCCAGGACGTCGCGCCAGCCCCGATGCACGTCGATCTTCGACACCGCCGCCACCACCGCATCGGTGTGCGCGGCGGCGGCGTCCAGCAGCGCGCAGTCGGACGGCGTGAGGTGCGCCGCCGCGGAAACCACGAACACCACGGCCAGCGGCACGTCGCCGGGCCCCAACTCCGACGACTCGACGAACTTGTGCCCCGGCAGCCGTTCCCGCAGCGCCGCGGCCACCGCGCTCACCCCCGCCAGCCACGGTCCCGTCACCAGCACCACGTCGCGGCGGTGCACGGCGGGAGGGTCCAGCTCCGGCCCGATGCTCGCAACCAGGGCGTCCACTCGGGCAATCGGATCATCGGGCGTGTCGGCGCTCACCGCCAGTCCCCCGGCAGCGACCCGCAGGCCCGCGACCACAGGCGCATCGATCCCCGCGCGATGTCGTCGCCGCAGGCGCGGTGCAGCTCGCTCGAGGTTGTGCGGCTGTAACGCTGCCACCGCACCGCCCGCGGCAGGTGCGCGGACGGGTCGCGGTCCCAGTCGGCGGGCCCCGCCACGCCCGGGTTCAGCCCGGCCGCCTCGGCAAGGTCGACGGCCGCCGCCATCCGTGCGACCACGGTGTCGTCGTGGGACAGGAACGCGCCGATCGTCTCGTCACCGACCGCCAGGGCCTCGAGCTCCGCGGCGGCGTCCAGCACCCGCCGGTAGCGCGCCTCGGCGCCGGCGACCGAGATCTTGGACAGGACGGCGTCGATCCCGCTCGTCCGGCGCAGCAGGGCCCGTAGCTGCGCGGTGGTCCTGCCCTGCCGCGCCGCCGCGACCCCGAGCGCGATGCCGAACAGGTCCAGGCTGTTCAGCAACCGCATCCGCACGCTGGTCGACAGGGGGTTGTCGGCCGCCAAGAACCCGGTGAAAGAGCCGTCGAGGCACTCGGCGGCGCCCGGATGCGCGGCCAGCGTCCGCAGCGCCGACCACAACGAGTCGTCCAGGCCGTCGAGCGCGGCGACCGCGAGCAGGCCGCTCACCGGCAGCATGGGCACACCGATCCGGGCGGTCAGCTCCGCACAGCGGCTGCGCGCCGCCGCGATCGGCCCGTCCCCGCCCGACAGCGACCCGACCAGGTCCGCCTTGTTCAGCACCGCAAGCACCGGGCGCCCGGCGCCGGCGATCGCGTCGGCGTCTTCGGGCTTGGCCACCTCGGCGAGCACCTGGACGACGACGTCGGCAGCACGGCCATCCGCCGTGCTCACCGCGATGCCCGCGGCGGCGCCGGCGCGGGCCAGCGCCCGGGCGACGGTGCCGCGCCCGACGCCGGGGCGGCCACGAACGAGCACGGCCAGCGGCGCGGCCGTCCGCTCCGCGATCGCCGTCACGCGCGGGTCGGGGTGGCCGGCGGCGAATCCCGCCAGTTCGTCGACGAAATCCTGGTGTCCTTGTCCCCTCATCGTCCCCTCATGCTTCACGTTCGGTTCGATGGATCCGACCCGGGGGCCGGTCGGGTCCCACCGAATGGTGGCACTTGCGTCACTTTGATGCGAGCCACCGTCTGACTGTTACCAGCTGAAGGCAACTGTTGGGTATCAATCCGGACCAGGGGCGGCTACATCACACGTTTATGCGCCACCATGGACAAATGCATGCGCAACCCGGGGTGGGAGTATGGCGCGCCGTGCCCCAGGAGGAATCGGACGACCGTCGCGACCAGCGCCTTCTTCCGGCATCGACCTTTCGCTCCCGGCGATCCGCCCTTTCCGACGCCCAGCGGCAGACCTGGGAACGGCTGTGGCCGCAGCTGGGCCTCTCCGTCGGCACCCAGTCCGCGACGGACGAAGGCGGCATGGAGCCGGCACTGGACACCCGCGCATGGTTTGGCCGCGAGGCGCCCCTGGTGCTCGAGATCGGTTGCGGCAGCGGCACCTCGACCGTGGCGATGGCCAAGGCCGAACCCGATATAGATGTGATCGCGGTGGAGATCTACAAGCGCGGGCTGGCGCAACTGCTGTGCGCGATCGACCGCGAAGGGGTCGGCAACATCCGCTTGATCCGCGGCAACGGCGTTGACGTGCTGCAGCGGCTGATCCCGCCGCGCTCGCTGACCGGAGTCCGCGTCTTCTTCCCCGACCCCTGGCCGAAGGCCCGCCACCACAAGCGCCGGTTTTTGCAGCCGGGCACGGTTGGCCTGATCGCCGACCGGTTACTCCCTGGTGGTGTCCTGCATGCGGCGACGGACCACCCCGGCTACGCCGAGCACATCGGTGCCGTCGGCGATGCCGAGCCGCGGCTGCGCCGCGTCGACCCCGCGAGCAGGCTCCCGATCTCGGTGGTGCGGCCGACCACCAAGTACGAGACGAAGGCCCACGAGGCGGGCAGCGCCGTCACCGAATTCATCTGGCTGCGACATGAGTAGGCGATGACCATGAGCCTGGCGGAAGAACAGACCGCGGCAGCAGAACCCCTGGCGGTGTTGTCCGACGACGCGTCGCTGGGCAGCTTCTCACCGCCGGGTGGCCGTGTCTTGCTGGTCTGGGACGCGCCCAACCTCGACATGGGGCTCGGCTCGATCCTGGGCAGACGACCCACCGCCCTGGAGCGCCCGCGGTTCGACGCCCTGGGCCGCTGGCTGCTGGCGCGTACGGCCGAGGTCAGCGCGAGCCGGCCCGGTGTCGTGGTCGAGCCCGAGGCCACCGTGTTCACCAACATCGCGCCGGGCAGCGCCGACGTCGTCCGCCCCTGGGTGGACGCGCTGCGCAACGTGGGGTTCGCCGTATTCGCCAAGCCGAAGATCGACGAGGACAGCGACGTCGACCGCGACATGCTCGCCCACATCGAGCTGCGGCGCAGCCAGGCGCTGGCGGCGCTGGTGGTGGCGTCGGCCGACGGGCAGGCATTTCGCCTGCCGCTGGAGGAGATAGCCCGCACCGGAGTCGCCGTCCAAGTCATCGGATTTCGCGAACATGCGAGTTGGGCGCTAGCGTCGGATACCTTGGACTTTGTCGACCTGGAAGACATCAGCGGTGTGTTCCGGGAGCCGTTGCCGCGAATCGGCCTAGATTCGCTGCCTGACCAGGGAGCATGGCTGCAGCCGTTCCGGCCGCTGTCCGCTCTGTTGACCGCGCGTGTGTGACACTGGCTTGGAAACCGAGACACCACGCGGGTCGTTGACGATCCAGTAAGGAGCTTGCGTGTTCGCCTGGTGGGGTCGAACTGTGTACCGGTATCGGTACATCGTGATCGGGGTCACGGTAGCTCTGTGCCTGCTGGGTGGCGTCTTCGGGATGAGCCTGGGCAAGCATGTCACACAGAGCGGCTTCTACGACGAGGGCAGCCAATCCGTGAAGGCCTCGGTGCTGGGCGACCAGACCTACGGCCGCGACCGCACCAGCCACATCGTCGCCACTTTCACCGCCCCGGAGGGCAAGACGGTGGACGACCCGGCATGGCGGGACAAGATCGTCGCCCAGCTCAACAAGTTCAAGACCGACCACGCCGACCAGGTGGTGGGCTGGGCCGGCTGGCTGGCCGCGCCGGACAGCACCAATCCCCTGATCAAGGGCATGGTCAGCGAGGATCGCAAGCACACGTTCGTTTCCATCCCGCTCAAGGGCGACGATGACGACACGATCCTCAACAACTACAAGGCGATCGCGCCCGATCTGCAGAAGCTCGACGGCGGGACGGTGGCGCTGGCCGGCCTCGAGCCGATCGCCAACGCCCTGACCGGCACCATCGCCACCGACCAGCGGCGCATGGAGGTGCTGGCACTGCCGTTGGTGACGGTTGTGCTGTTCCTGGTCTTCGGCGGCGCGATCGCCGCCGGCCTGCCCGCCATCGTCGGCGGGCTCAGCATCGCCGGCTCGCTCGGCATCCTCCGCCTCGTCGCCATGTTCGGGCCGGTGCACTTCTTCGCCCAGCCCGTGGTCTCGCTGATCGGCCTCGGTATCGCCATCGACTACGGACTTTTCGTCGTGAGCCGGTTCCGGGAGGAAATCGCCGAGGGCTACGACACCGAGGCGGCCGTGCGCCGAACGGTGATGACCGCCGGGCGCACCGTCACGTTCTCGGCGGTGCTGATCATCGCCTCGAGCGCCAGCCTGCTGGTGCTGCCGCAGGGCTTCGTGCACTCGCTGACCTACGCCATCTTCGCCGCGGTGGGGCTGGCCGCGCTGCTGTCGATCACGTTCCTGCCGGCCTGCCTGGGCATCCTCGGCCGCCACGTGGACGCGCTGGGCGTCCGGACCGCGTTCCGGGTGCCGTTCCTGCGGAACTGGAAGTGGTCGCGCGCCTACCTCAACTGGCTCGCCGACCGGCTGCAGAAGACCAAGACCCGCGAAGAGGTCGAGGCCGGCTTCTGGGGCAAGCTGGTCAACTGGGTGATGAAGCGGCCGCTCGCGTTCGCCATCCCGATCGCCGTCGGCATGATCCTGCTCGTCATCCCCCTGGGCAACCTGTCGTTCGGTGGCATGAGCGAAAAGTATTTGCCGCCGAACAATTCGGTGCGCCAGGCCCAGGAGCACTTCGACAAGCTCTTCCCCGGATACCGCACCGAGCAACTCACGGTCGTCATTCAGAGCACCAACAACAGCAAGGTCACCGACCAACAGGTCGCCGACATCCGCAACCGGATCTCCTCGATCGGTGGCTTCACCGACAAGACCTGGGAGGAGCGGCCCTGCCCGACGATCGCGGGCAACCCCTGCGTCGCCGGCCCGAACGGGACGACGGTGCCCAAGGACGGCTCGGTGCGGGTGATCCAGAACGGCCTCGTCAATAAGAACGATGCCGCCAAGAAGATCAGCGAGCTGCGGGCGATAAACCCGCCGAAGGGCCTCAACCTCTATGTCGGCGGCACCCCCGCGCTGGAGCAGGACAGCATCCACAGCCTGTTCGACAAGGCTCCGCTGATGCTGGTCCTGTTGCTCACCGCGACCATGCTGTTGATGTTCCTGGCGTTCGGATCGGTGGTGTTGCCGATCAAGGCCGCGGTGATGAGCGCGCTGACGCTCGGGTCCACGATGGGCATCCTGACGTGGATCTTCGTCGACGGGCACCTGTCGCATTGGCTGAATTTCACCCCGACCCCGCTGATGGTGGTGCTGATCGCGCTGGTCGTCGCGGTGCCGATGCGGATGGCCTCGGCGGTCGACATGCCACGTTCGCGCGCCTCGACCATGCGGGACACCAG
>NZ_LZJJ01000567.1:0-826 GCF_001667625.1 Mycobacterium sp. E1715 | reverse complement strand
TATCGCCCAGAACGAGCTGGTCAGCAAGTGTCACGACATCCAGACCGCGGACGCGGTGGATGCCGACGAGCAGCGCGAGCTGGAGGCCCGCGCCGCCGGGCTGAAAGCGGCCAACACCTGGCACGCATCGCGGGCGATTCAGGAGGCGCGCGAGGCCTGCGGTGGCGCGGGTTACATGGCCGAGAACCGGTTGGTCGCGCTGCGCGGCGACACCGACGTCTTCACCACGTTCGAGGGCGACAACCACGTACTGACGCAGTTGGTGGCCAAGGAGCTGCTGACGGCCTACGCCGATGACATCCGCAGCATGAGCCCCGTCGAATGGGTGCGCTTCGCCGCCAACACCGTCGGTGAGCGCGTCGTCAAACGGACTGCGGCAGAGACGATTATCCAAACGATCGTGGATGCCCGGCAGGACAGCGAGGAAGAGGGCAGCCTCTTCAACCGCGGCACGCAGATCAAGATGTTCGAGGACCGCGAGGAATATCTGCTGGCGTCCGTGGCCCGTCGGCTGCAGGCAAAATCCAAGGAGATGTCGGAGTTCGACGCGTTCAACGCGGTGCAGGACCACGTTTTACACGCGGCGTCCGCACACATCGACCGGGTGGTGCTCGAGGCGTTCGTCGCCGGCATCGATGCCTGCCCGCACGAGGAAACCCGCGAACTGCTCGGTGGACAGGTACCGATGCTCGATGTACCACGCCTTGTCGTCTTCGATGACCGAAAGCGCGTACAGATCGCAGAGGATGCCGAGCAGTTCGCGGGTTTCCTCGTGCGGGCAGGCATCGATGCCGGCGACGAACGCCTCGAGCACCACCCGGTCGAT
>NZ_LZJJ01000566.1:0-6738 GCF_001667625.1 Mycobacterium sp. E1715 | reverse complement strand
GAGAAACCTCGATGCCTGCCAGCTGTCCGACGCCCCGGCTCACCCGGTTAGCGGTCCTCACGGTCGCGGGGGTCACCGCGCTGTCCGTCGCCGCGTGCAGCTCGTCCAACAAAGCGAGCCCGACGACGTCGACGTCGACGTCCACCTCGGTGGTGACCTCGACGACCACGTCCCCCGCTCCGGCCAGCGGGGAAGCCCGGGTCAGCGGCCTGATCGCGTCGGTGGCGGGCAACTCCATTCAGGTCACCAAGGAAGACAACTCCACCGCCGCGGTGAACTTCACCGCGACCACCAAGGTCACCGAGACCACGCCCGCCGCGCTGACCGACGTCACCTCCGGCAGCTGCGTGACCGTGCGGCCCACTCAGGAAGCTCAGGGCGGCCAGCCCGTCACGGCGGCGGCCGTGAAGGTCAGCCCCTCCGTCAACGGCGCCTGCCCCGCCAAGCCGGCGGGGCAGGGTTCCGCGCCGAGCTCGACCACCCCGGCGCCCCCTGGCTCGCCCGCCCCGGCGCCCAAGCCGGCGCCCGTGCGGGGCTCGGTGGCCTCCGTGTCGGGTAACACGATCAACGTCACCGGCACCGACCCGAGCGGCAACACCACCCAGACCGCGGTGACGGTCGATGACAAGACCAAGTACAGCAAGCAGGCCTCCGCGACCACCGACGCGATCGCGCAGGGTAAGTGCCTGTGGGCCCGCGGAACGATGGACAACGGCACGCTGCAGGCGACCAGCATCAACGTGCGGCAGGCCAACGACGGAAAGTGCGGCGGCAAGCCCAAGCAGCCCGGCCAGGGCGGCTGACGGACCAGCTGAGATAACCGTCACACGGGCGGGCGCGGTTATCACAACCGCGCCCGCCTGGGTATTCGCTGTCAACGGCCAACGCGATCGGAGCTGTAACGATGCCTGCCACCTCGGTGAACACCCGGCTGGCTCGGATCGCGCTCGTCGCCGTCGCCGCGGTCATCATCCTGAGCGTCGCGATGTGCCGGTCGAGCCATACCGACACCGGCAATGCCGCCAAGCCGTCGGCGCCCACGGCGGCCCCGCCCAGCCCTCCGCCGAGCGCGGCCCCGCCCCCGGCGCCACCGCCCGTGGGCAAGGACTACGTCGAAGGCATGGTCCAGTCGGTGGCCGGCGACAAGATTCAGCTCAGAACGCGCAGCGGTTCGGCGACGGTGGACTTCGCTCCTGCGACTCCCGTCTTCCAGGTGGCCCCGGCCAAGCTCCCCGATGTCACCCCGGGTAGCTGTGTGAACGTGCGGGCCACCCCGCAAAGTTCACCGGCCGCCGGCGTGACCGCGCAGACCGTCATGATCACGACGGCCGTCGACGGCAAGTGCCCGCCGCCCGCCGGCTTCTACGGCACGGTCGCGTCGGTGTCGGGAAACACCATCGCCGTCAACGGGATTGGGCCCGGCGGCCCAACCACGGTGACCGTCAACGACGCGACGTCCTACAAGAAGCAGACGATCAGCAACACCCAGGCGATCACGAACGGCACGTGCATGGGGGCTCAGGGGACGAACGACGGTGGCGCGCTGCAGGCGACGACCATCAGCCTGGAGCAGTGCCCACCGATGGGGCGCCCCCACCACCACTTGCACCTGCCGCACCTGCCTTTCCACCTTTAGCGGGGATCGCAAGCGCGGCGAAGCCGGGCGCAGCGGGTCCCCGCCATCAAACCCAGCGGGGATCGCAAGCGCGGCGAAGCCGGGCGCAGCGGGTCCCCGCCATCAAACCCAGCGGGGAGGCGGGCGGGTTCAGACGGTGAAGCCGAGGGCGCGCAATTGTTCTCGGCCGTCCTCGGTGATCTTGTCGGGGCCCCACGGCGGGTTCCACACCCAGTTGATCCGCAGGTCGTCGACCAGACCGCTGCTGACGAGCGCGCTGCGTGACTGGTCCTCGATGACGTCGGTGAGCGGGCACGCCGCCGAGGTCAACGTCATGTCGATCAGGGCGACGGTTCCGTCGTCGCCCTCTTCCACGTTGAGCCCGTAGACCAGGCCGAGATCGACGACGTTGATGCCCAATTCGGGGTCGACGACGTCGCGCATCGCCTCCTCGAGGTCGGCAAGGAATTCGTCATCCGGTGCGGCGGTCTCGCTCATCTTTCTCCTCCTCGAAGTCCGCGGCCGTATCCGAGCAGACCTGCGCCAACGCGTCCTTGAACGCCATCCACCCCAGCAGCGCGCATTTCACCCGGGCCGGATACTTGGCCACCCCGGCGAACGCGATCCCGTCGCCGAGGACGTCCTCGTCGCCCTCGACGGTCCCGCGTGAGGACACCATCTCGGTGAACGCGCTGACGGTCTTCAGGGCCTCGGGCACGGTCTGACCGATCACCTGCTGGGTCAGCACCGAGGTGGCCGCCTGGCTGATCGAACAGCCCTGGCCGTCATAGGAAACATCCGTGACGCGCTGACCGTCGTCGGACAGTGCGACCCGCAGGGTCACCTCGTCACCACAGACCGGGTTGACGTGAGAAACCTGCGCGCCGAACGGCTCCCGCAGCCCCCGGTGCTGGGGGTGCTTGTAGTGATCCAGGATCACGTCCTGATACATCTGCTCCAGGCGCACGGTCAGTCTCTCCCGAAGAATTCGAGCGCCCGCCGCACGCCGGCCACCAGCCGCTCGACCTCGTCGGCGGTGTTGTACACGGCGAACGATGCCCGGGCGGTGGCCGCCACGCCGAACCGGCGGTGCAAGGGCATCGCGCAGTGATGCCCGACGCGCACCGCGACGCCGTCGTCGTCGAGTACCTGCCCGACGTCGTGCGCGTGCACGCCGTCGACGACGAACGAGACGGGCGAGCCGCGGTTTTCCATCACGGTCGGCCCGATGATCCGCACGCCCTCGATGCCCGAGAGGCCCTCGAGGGCAGCGGCGACCAAATCGCGCTCGTGCGCTTGGACCGCGTCCATGCCGATGGCGTCCAAATAGCGTGCGGCCGCGCCCAACCCGACGACCTGCGAGGTCATCGGCGTGCCGGCCTCGAACCGTTGCGGCGCCGGGGCGTAGGTCGACGTCTCCATGGTCACGGTCTCGATCATCGACCCGCCGGTGAGGAAGGGCGGGAGCTGTGACAACACCTCGCGCCGGGCGTAGAGCGCACCGACTCCGTTGGGGGCCAACATCTTGTGGCCGGAGAACGCGGCGAAGTCGACGTCGAGCGCGTGCAGGTCGACCGGCTCATGCGGCACCGACTGGCACGCGTCCAGCACCGTCACGGCGCCGACGGCCTTGGCGCGGCCGACCAATTCCGTCACCGGCGCCACCGCGCCGGTGACGTTCGAGTGATGGCTGAAGGCAACGACTTTGACGCGCTCGTCGAGCTCCAGCGAGTCCACGTCGATGCGCCCGTCGTCGGTCACGCCGTACCAGCGCAGCGTGGCGCCGCTGCGTCGGGCCAGCTCCTGCCACGGCACGATGTTGGCGTGGTGCTCCAGCTCGGTGGTGACGATCACGTCTCCTTCGCCGACGGCGCGCTCGAACCTCTTGTCTCCCAGCACGTAGGACGCCAAGTTGAGCGCCTCCGTGGCGTTGCGGGTGAAGACCAGCTCGTCGGCATCGGCGCCGACGAACGCCGCCACGTCGGCGCGACCCTGCTCGTAGGCGTCGGTCGCCTCCTCCATCAGCTGGTGCGCGCCGCGATGCACCGCGCCGTTGGAGGTGGTCAGGAATTCGCGCTCGGCGTCGAGCACCTGCAGCGGGCGCTGCGACGTCGCGCCGGAATCCAGGTACGCCAACTGCTTTCCGCCGCGCATCACGCGCTTCAGGATGGGAAAGTCAGCGCGGATGGCGTCGACGTCCAGTGCGGTCATGCCTACGCTCCCGCGGCCGCCGCTCGCGGGGATCCCAAGCGCGGCGAAGCCGGGCGCAGGGGGTCGCCGCCATCGGTCTGGGTGAAGCGCACGTAGCCGTTCTCCTCGAGCTCGTCGGCCAGCTCCGGACCGCCGGATTCGACGATCCGGCCGCCGACGAACACGTGCACGAACTGCGGGCGGATGTAACGCAGGATCCGGGTGTAGTGGGTGATCAACAGGATCCCGCCGTGCTCGGCCTCGGCGTAGCGGTTCACGCCCTCGCTGACCACCCGCAGGGCGTCCACGTCCAGGCCCGAGTCGGTCTCGTCCAGGATCGCGATCTTCGGCTTGAGCAGACCCAGCTGCAGGATCTCGTGGCGCTTCTTCTCGCCGCCGGAAAACCCTTCGTTGACACTGCGTTCGGCAAACGCCGGGTCGATGTCCAGGTCGGCCATCGCCGCCTTGACCTCCTTGACCCAGTGCCGCAGTTTCGGCGGCTCGCCGCGGACCGCGGTCGCGGCGCTGCGCAGGAAGTTCGACATCGACACGCCCGGCACCTCGACGGGGTACTGCATGGCCAAAAACAGGCCGGCGCGGGCGCGTTCGTCGACGCTCATGTCCAGCACGTCCTGGCCGTCCAGCGTGATCGACCCGGACGTCACCAGATACTTCGGGTGACCGGCGATGGCGTAGGACAGCGTGGACTTGCCCGAGCCGTTGGGGCCCATGACCGCATGCGTCTCACCGGACTTGACGGTCAGGTTGACCCCGTTGAGGATTCCGATCTCGCGGCTGCCTTCGGGGGCGTTCGGGTCTTCGACGCTGACGTGCAGGTCTTTAATTTCCAAAGTCGTCATGACGCTGTTGTCTTCTCCGTGATTTCCAGTTCGTGTTCGATGGCGGCGGTCAGGCGTTCGCGGATGTCCGGCACGGCGATCTTGGCGATGATCTCGCCGAAGAAGCCGCGCACCACCAGGCGGCGCGCCTGGTCCTCGGGGATGCCGCGGGCCCGCAGGTAGAACAGTTGCTCGTCGTCGAAGCGTCCGGTGGCACTGGCGTGTCCGGCCCCGACGATCTCGCCGGTCTCGATCTCCAGGTTGGGCACCGAGTCGGCGCGCGCCCCGTCGGTGAGCACCAGGTTGCGGTTCACCTCGAAGGTGTCGGTGTCGGTGGCCTCGGCGCGGATCAGCACGTCGCCGACCCAGACGGTGTGGGCATCGGGAAGATGCGAGGACGGATCCCCTTGCAGCGCGCCCTTGTACAGCACGTTCGACTTGCAGTTGGGTTGCGCATGGTCGACCAGCAACCGCGATTCGAGGTGCTGCCCGTCGTCGGCGAAGTACAAGCCGAGCATCTCCGCGTCCCCGCCCGGGGCGGCGTAGCGCACGTTGGCCGACATTCGCACCACCTCGCCGCCCAGGGTGACGGCGACGTGGCGCAGCACCGCGTCCTTGCCCAGCTTGGCGTGATGCGCGCTGACGTGCACCATGTCGTCGGCCCAGTCCGCGACCCACACCACGGTGAGGCGGGCGGCGTCGCCGACGATGAACTCGACGTTGTCGGCGTAGGTTCCGCTCCCGCGGTGGTCGATCACCACGACCGCCTCGCCGAGTTCGGCGACGCCGATCTGCAGGTGCCCGTAGGCCACGGCCCCGGCGCCCGGCCCCGTCACGGTGATGTTGACCGGCTCGGAGACCTGCACGTCCCGGCCGACGCTTACCAGCGTCGCGGAATTGAACGACGAAAACGCTTGGGCCGCAACCCGATCGGTGGGCACGCCGGCGCGGCCCAGCCGCTCGTCGCCGCGGCGCAGAGTCTCGACCTGCACGCCCGGCTGCTCGTCGACGCTGATCTGCGCCTTCCCGGTGGCCTGAGCGGAGCCGTCGTGCAGGCCACGCAGCCGCCGCAGCGGGGTGAACCGCCAGATCTCGTCGCGCCCGCTCGGCACCTCGAAGGCGTCCACGTCAAAAGAGGCGAACAACTCACCCTTGTTGGCAGCGGTGAGGGCCGAACCCTCAACCGCTTCAGTCACGTTCGTCACTAGCCGACCGAGCCTTCCATCTGCAACTCGATGAGCCGGTTGAGCTCCAGGGCGTACTCCATGGGCAGTTCCTTGGCGATGGGCTCGACGAAGCCGCGCACCACCATGGCCATCGCCTCGTCCTCGGTCAGCCCGCGGCTCATCAGGTAAAACAGCTGGTTGTCGCTCACCTTGGACACGGTGGCCTCGTGGCCCATCGTGACGTCGTCCTCGCGGATGTCGACGTAGGGGTAGGTGTCGCTGCGGCTGATCGTATCGACCAGCAGCGCATCGCATTTCACGCTGGAACGCGACCCGTGCGCGCCCTTGTTCACCTGCACCAGGCCGCGGTAGGAGGTGCGGCCGCCGCCGCGGGCCACCGATTTGGAGACGATGTTGCTCGACGTGTTGGGCGCCAGGTGCAGCATCTTGGCGCCGGCGTCCTGGTGCTGGCCCTCCCCGGCGAAGGCGACCGACAGGACCTCACCCTTGGCGTGCTCACCGGTCATCCAGACGGCCGGGTACTTCATGGTCACCTTGGACCCGATGTTGCCGTCGACCCACTCCATCGTGGCGCCGGCCTCGGCGCGCGCCCGCTTGGTGACCAGGTTGTAGACGTTGTTCGACCAGTTCTGAATCGTGGTGTAACGGCAACGGCCACCGGGCTTTACGATGATCTCCACCACCGCCGAGTGCAGCGAGTCCGAGGTGTAGATGGGCGCGGTGCAGCCCTCGACGTAATGCACGTAGGCGTTTTCGTCGACGATGATCAGGGTCCGCTCGAACTGGCCCATGTTCTCCGTATTGATCCGGAAGTAGGCCTGCAGCGGGATGTCGACGTGCACGCCCGGCGGAACGTAGATGAAGGACCCACCGCTCCACACCGCGGTGTTCAACGCGGAGAACTTGT
>NZ_LZJJ01000565.1:0-5035 GCF_001667625.1 Mycobacterium sp. E1715 | reverse complement strand
TTGGAACGGGCGACCCGGCTGTGCAGGATGTCGCCGACGATCACGATGCGCCGGCCCTCGATGCCGCCGAGGCGCTGGCGGATGGTCAGCGCGTCCAGCAGCGCCTGGGTGGGGTGCTCGTGCGTGCCGTCGCCCGCATTGATCACCGACGGGCCGTCGTTCGCGCTGCCGGTCCATTCGGCCAGCAGGTGCGCGGCACCGGAGGCCGGGTGCCGGATGATCAGCGCGTCGGCGCCGGCCGCGCGCAGCGTCAACGCCGTGTCGCGCAGCGACTCACCCTTGCCCACCGACGATCCCGCCGCGCTGACGTTGATCACGTCGGCGCTCATCCACTTGCCGGCCACCTCGAACGAAACCCGGGTGCGGGTGGAGTTCTCGTAGAACATCGTGATGACGGTGCGCCCGCGCAGCGTGGGCAGCTTCTTGATTTCGCGGCCGACCAGCGCCTGGGAGAAGCGGTCGGCGTCGTCGAGGATGGCGGTGGCCTCGTCGCGGCTCAGGTCGCCGGCGGCCAGCAGGTGCCGGGTCATCGGGAGATCACCACCCCGTCGCGCCCGTCCTGCTCGCTGAGCAGCACGTGCACGCTCTCGCTGCGCGACGTCGGAACGTTCTTGCCGACGTAGTCGGCGCGCAGCGGGAGCTCGCGGTGGCCCCGGTCGACCAGCACCGCGAGCTGCACCACCCGGGGGCGGCCGACGTCGCGCAGTGCGTCCAGCGCGGAACGCACCGAGCGCCCGGAGTACAGCACGTCGTCGATGAGAATCACCAGCGCGTCGTCGATGCCGCCCGCCGGGATCGAGGTGGCCTCCAGCGGCCGCGGCGGCTTCTGCATCAAATCGTCGCGATACAACGTGATGTCGAGGCCCCCGTGGCCCACCTCCACGCCGCTGAATTCGGCGATGTGGGTGGCCAGCCGCTCGGCCAGGATCACGCCGCGGGTCGGGATGCCCAACAGCACCACCCGCGGCGCGTCGGGTCCGTCCAGCGCGGTCTTTTCGATGATCTGATGTGCGATACGGGAAATGGTGCGGCCCACGTCGGCCGCCGACATCAGTTCCCGGGACCCGCGGCTTGAGCCGCTCTCGTCCACAGCACCCATGCGAGACTTGACCTCCTTCTCCGCCTCGCGGGACGGATCGTTAAAGGATGTCGACTGCCCGGCAGCGTAACACCTCTCTGGCGGAGCGCCGGCGCGGGGCACGAGTGCGCAATCCCGGATCGCCCGCCGTGCCCCACCCGTCCCAGGCGTCTCGCCGGGAGTCGGCGCCCGCTGTGCCCGCCTCGTAGCGACAACTCGTTGCGCTTCACGGCGTGGGTATGACGGGCTCAGCCGTCGCCCGGGAGGGGCGAACGGACTCCGGCTCTACCGCGGCGAGGGCCGCGAGACCGCCCCTAGGTGCAGGGAACTTGCCCGTTGAGCACGCAATTCGACGGGGGTGTGAAGGAACCGGTCAGCGCGCCCCTCATGCCGCCCGTCGCCGAACCGCCGGGTGCGATGCTGCGATTCCAGTTCGCGGGGGTAAGGGTGAAGTGGGTGCCCGATTGGGTGATGTTGCTGTTCCAGGTGTGCAGGACGGATTGTCCGGCCGGCATGTCGAAGTCAATCCGCCAATCGGTGAGCGGCACCAGGCTCAAGTTGGTGACGGTGAAGTTGGCGATGAAACCGGTCTGCCACGCATGTTCCACCGACAGCGTCGCCGAGGCGGGCGCGGCCGCATGAGCCGCCGGGATGACGGCGAGTCCGAAGGTGGCGACCAGCAATGCCGACACGGATACGTGAAGGGCTGTGCGCCAGCGCTTCACGCATTTGTTCAGTTCGGCCATGCGGCCCACATTAAAGGCAAGCGGGCGTTATCGACCGGCGCATCGCGGCACGCTGCAGTACCTTTGCCCAACCGAAACCGTCATGAAATTTTGGCCTCGATACGACGCCGCGTTGCCACGCGGCCGGGGCGGTTCGTGCCCGCCTCGCGGCGACGCCGTGTCGCGCTACCCTGGCGAAAATGACGGGCTCTGGATTCTCCCGAATGCAGCGAATGGACTTCGACGCGCTCTACCGCGGCGAAAGCCCCGGCGAAGGCATCCCACCGATGGCCACACCCCCCTGGGATACCAAGGCGCCCAAAGACAGCGTCGTCGCCTGGCACGACGGCGGCTGGATCCACGGCGAGGTCCTCGACATCGGCTGCGGGCTCGGCGACAACGCCATCTATCTGGCTCGCAACGGCTTCGGAGTCACCGGGCTGGACATCTCGCCCGCCGCGCTGCTGACCGCCCAGCGCCGTGCAAATGACGCCGGAGCCGACGTCACGTTCGCGGTGGCCGACTCCACCAACCTGGAGGGCTATTCCGACGCCTTCGACACCGTGATCGACAGCGGCATGTTCCACTGCCTCGACGACGACGGCAAACGCAGCTACGCCGCCGCGGTACACCGGGCGACCAGACCGGGCGCCACGTTGTTGATGAGCTGCTTCTCGGACGCGAACGCCCCCGACGAGCGCTGGCCCCGGCCGGCGGTCTCGGAGCAGACGCTGCGGGACGTGCTCGGCGGCGCGGGGTGGGACATCGAGTCGCTTCAGCCCGCGACGATGCGCCGGGAAGTGGACGGCGCCGAAGTCGAGATGGCGTTCTGGTACGTCCGGGCGCGACGGCGCTGACCGAACCGGCCGCTCGTCGCGACCGCGGGTTTTCGGCCCGGGTGGTCGGCCGCCGCCGAGAAGAAAGTACGTTCGGAGCGTGAGCGAGGAGTTCTGGGTAACCCGCCGCGAAGCCGGGGATGCGGTGGTGTTGCAGGTCAGCGGCGTGGTGGACATCATCACCGCACCGTCGCTGGCCACCCACATCGACGTCGCCCTGGCCGGCACGCCCGCGGTGCTGGTCATCGACCTCACCGAGGTCGACTTCCTGTCCTCCGCGGGCATCACCGTGCTGGTCGAGGTACATCGGCTGACCGAGAACAGCCCGACCTCGCTGCGCGTCGCGGCCGACGGTTCGGCCACCAGCCGGCCGCTGCGCATCGTCGGGCTCGACGAGTTCATCGACCTCTACCCCACCGTGGACGAGGCCTTGGCCGGGGCTCCCCGCGGCCCGGAGCTAACCTGACCGGGTGAATCTCGACGTCAATGCGGCCTCCATTCGCGAAGTGGTCGACGCGGGGCTGCTCGCCGGCGCGCTGACGCTGATCTGGCAGCGCGGAGAAATCCTGCAGGTCAACGAAATCGGTTACCGCGACGTGGACGCCGGCCTGCCGATGCAGCGCGACACGCTGTTCCGGATCGCGTCGATGACCAAGCCGGTCACCGTCGCAGCGGTGATGAGCCTGGTCGACGAGGGCAAGCTGACGCTGAAGGACCCGGTCGTGCGCTGGGCGCCGGAGCTGGCCGGCGTGCGGGTGCTCGACGACCCGCACGGCCCGCTCGACCGCACGCACCCGCTCGGGCGCGCCATCCTGATCGAGGACCTGCTCACCCACACCAGCGGCCTGGCCTACGGCTTCTCGGTGTCCGGGCCGATCGCGAAGGCCTACGTGCGGCTGCCGTTCAACCAGGGCCCGGACGCCTGGCTCGCCGAGCTGGCCAAGCTGCCGCTGGTGCATCAGCCCGGTGACCGGCTCACCTACAGCCACTCCATCGACCTGCTCGGCGTGATCGCGTCGCGCATCGAGGACAAACCGTTCAACGAGGTGCTCGACGAACGGGTCCTGGGTCCGGTCGGCATGCCCGACACCGGATTCTTCGTGTCCCCCGACGCGCGCCGCCGCGCGGCGACCATGTACCGGCTCGACGGGCAGGGCCGGCTGCACCATGACGCGATGGGGCCGCCACACATCAAGCCGCCGTCCTTCTGCAACGCCGGCGGCGGGCTGTGGTCGACCGCCGACGACTACCTGCGATTCGTGCGGATGCTGCTGGGCGACGGGACGATCGACGGCGTACGGGTGCTCTCCCCCGAGTCGGCCCGCCTGATGCGGACCGACCGGCTCACCGACGAACAGAAGCGCCACGACTTCCTCGGGGCGCCCTATTGGGTCGGCCGCGGCTTCGGACTGAACCTGTCGGTGGTTACCGACCCCGCCCGCAGCGCGCCGCTGTTCGGGCCGGGCGGGCTCGGGACGTTCAGCTGGCCGGGCGCCTACGGGACGTGGTGGCAGGCCGACCCGACCGCCGACCTGGTTCTGCTGTACCTGGTGCAGAACCTGCCCGACATGTCCGCGGACGTGGCGGCGGCGATCGCCGGCAACACGTCGCTGGCGAAACTGCAATCGGCGCAACCGAAATTCGTCCGGCGGACCTATCAAGCGCTCGGCCTCTGACGTGGTCGATTACCCGCCCGACCGCATCACCGGACCCCGCCTCGTGCTGCGCAGGCCCGTGCTCGAGGACGCCGGCGCGCTGTTCCAGCGGGTCGCCCGCGATCCCGAGGTCACCAGGTACCTGATGTGGGCGCCGCATCCCGACGTGGCGGCGACGCGGCGGGTGATCACCGAAAAGCTCAACGCCACCCCCGACGAGCGGACGTGGGCGATCGAATTGCGGCACAGCGGTGAGGTGGTCGGGCTGACCAGTTGCCGGCGCCCGGTGCCGCACTCGGTGGAGATCGGTTACTGCCTCGGCCGCCGATGGTGGGGCAAGGGCCTGATGGGCGAGGTGCTCGACATGCTGCTGACCGCGCTCGACAGCGACCGGGCCGTGTATCGGGTGTGGGCCACGTGCAACGTCGACAACGAGCGCTCGGCCCGGTTGCTGGAGCGCGCCGGGTTCGTGCTGGAGGGGCGCCTGGCCCGCCACGCGGTCTACCCCAACCTGGGGCTCGAACCGCAGGACAGCCTGCTCTACGCGAGGATCCTGCGCTGAACGGGTGTGCGGCCAAGGCGGGGCTTACCGCCGTGTCGCCGCCCTGAGCGCACACTGAAAGCCCTCAGCGCACAGTCGATCGCGCGTGGTCGAGCGCGCGGCGCGCGTAGGCCCGCACGTCGGCGTCGCCGTCCTTGAGGGCGATGCTCAGCGCATCGCGCGCGGCGGGTTCGCCGGCC
>NZ_LZJJ01000564.1:0-888 GCF_001667625.1 Mycobacterium sp. E1715 | reverse complement strand
GGTAACGCTCGAAAACCCCGGCCAGGATGAGATGGCCCAGGCTGCGCTGGGCCCACAGCGCCATTTCCGTGATGAGCACGGCGTTGGATGCCGGCTGATCCATGGGCATTGCCGGACTTCCCGGACCGCCGTGCTGCACGATCGTCAGATCCAGTTGGCTGCACAACTGCCAAATCGGCTCATACCGAGTGTGGAACAGCGGGGCGACATTGGGGTCGCCCGGCGATACTGGGGGCAGCAGCACTCCACCGAAGCAGCCTTGCTCGTTGCCCCAACGAATTTCGTCCAGCGCGGCGTCGACGTCGTTGGGGAATACCTGGATCAGTCCTCGCCGGCGTGCGGGTGCCAGCGAACAAAAATCGACCTGCCATCGGTTGTGCGCCTGCACGCCCGCCCAGCGGTGTTCGAACTCTGCTCGGTTCTGGGGCAACGAGATGGTGATGTTGGGAGACGTCGGAAAGAAGGGAGGAACAGTGTTGGGCAGCAACAGCTCTGCCGCAACCCCGTCAGCGTCCATCTCGGAAATACGCAACTCATGGTCCCAGTTGCGCTTTGCGGTAGCGATGATCAAGTCATCGAAAGGACTGGCATACGTCGTGGCCCACGCGTCGAAGTCGTCGTGGAACGCCTTCGGGAGGTACGGCTTGTATTCGAGGAGGTCGGCGCCGGCGTGGGTATCCGCAGAAATGACAGTGTAGCGGGACGGGGTTGAATCCGCCGAACGAAACATTCATCATGCATAGTTATCGGCCACGAGACAATGACCGGTGTCGCATTCTCATTGAGGAGATGATTGATGGCCACCCCTGAGACCCCGTCCCGCTACACTGTCATTTCTGCGGATACCCACGCCGGCGCCGACCTCCTCGAATACAAGCCGTACCTCCC
>NZ_LZJJ01000563.1:0-11397 GCF_001667625.1 Mycobacterium sp. E1715 | reverse complement strand
CGCCGCCGCCCTGGGGGAGCTGCCCGATCGAGGCCGGCGCATCGTCGTCGTCGGCCTCTTCCTGCTGTCCGGCGCGGTGATCCTGCTGTGCGCCAAGCCGTTCGCCGACAACTTGGTCGCCGCGGGCACCGAGCTGGGCATCGATCGTTTCCTGCTGGTCCAGTGGCTCGCCCCGCTGGCCTCCGAAGCGCCGGAGTTCATCGTCGCCACCATCTTCGCCGCCCGGGGCAAGGGCACGGCGGCCATCGCCACCCTGATCTCCTCGAAGGTCAACCAGTGGACGTTGCTGATCGGATCGCTGCCGATTGCCCACCTCCTCGGCGGCGGCGGCTTCGCACTGCAGCTCGACCCGCGCCAGGTGGAGGAAGTGCTGCTGACGGCGACCCAGACCATGATGGGCGTGGCGCTGTTGTTGGCGCTGCGGTTCAACCGCGCCGCGGCGTGCACGCTGCTCGGCTTGTTCGTCGTGCAGTTCCCGATCGCCTCGACGCATGGCCGGCTGCTGCTCTGCGCCGTGTACACCGTGGTGGCCGTCGTCGCGCTGATCCGCTACCGCCGTCACCTGGCCGCCACCCTGCGGGCGCCGTTCTTCGGGACGGCAATCCGGCACACCGGTCACCCGCACCATCCGGAGCCAGACGCCTAGTCGCGGCCCTAGCGCCGGCCGTCCAGCAAAGTGCCAATACCCACGCTTCACCGGGGCAGGCCGCCTATTCTCTACAACTGGGGTGGTACGACCTGGATGGGTGGTGCTCACGTGACGATGTCCACCGTGGCGTGCCCATCATGCAGCGCTCAACTGCGCGCCACCGCCAAGTTCTGCGACGAGTGCGGATCGCAAGTCACGATCAGTCCGGCGGCCGCGGAGTACAAGCAGGTGACCGTACTGTTCGCCGACGTCGTGCACTCGATGGATATCGCCGCCACGGTGGGCGCGGAACGGCTGCGCGAGATCATGGGCGAACTCGTCGAGCGCGCAGCCGCGGTCGTTCAGAGATTCGGCGGCAGGGTGGACAAGTTCACCGGCGACGGGATCATGGCAGTGTTCGGCGCCCCAATCGCATTGGAGGACCACGCTTTTCGCGCCTGCCTTGCGGCGCTCGGGATCCAGGACGAGACCAGACGCGTGGCGGGCGAAGTCGCGCGCAGGGACAAGATCGAGCTGCAGCTACGGGTTGGCCTGAATTCGGGTCAGGTGATCGCCGGCGAGATCGGATCCGGCGCTCTGGGGTACACGGCCATCGGCGAGCAGGTGGGAATGGCCCAGCGGATGGAGTCGGTCGCGCCCCCGGGCGGGGTGATGCTCAGCGAGTCCACCGCGCGGCTGGTCGACGACGCCGCGACCCTTGCGGATCCAGAGATGGTGTACATCAAGGGAGCCAAGGACCCGGTCCCCGCTCGCCGCTTGATCGCTGCCACGAGCCAGCACAGCCAGCGCAAAGACCCTCATTTGGTCGGGCGCACATGGGAACTCAACACCATCGCCGGCATCCTCGATGAGGCGGTCGGCGGGGCAGGATGCGTCATCGATGTCGTCGGACCGCCGGGCATCGGCAAGAGCCGTACCGTCCGCGAATCGGCGGCATTGGCGAAGAGCCGCGGGATGGACGTCATCACCGTGTACTGCGAGTCCCACACCAGCGATATTCCGTTCCACGCGGTGACGGGGTTGTTGCGCGCCGCCCTCGGGGTCGACGGGCTGGGCGACGCGGCCGCACGGGCGCAGCTGGAAGCCAGGTTCCCGAACGCCGACAGTGAGGATCTCTGGCTGGTCGACGACCTGCTCGGCATTGCGGATCCCACGGTGGAAGCGCCCAACATCGAGGGTGACGCCCGGCGGCGGCGTCTCACCGCGCTCGTGACCGCCGCATGGGTGAATCGCCGTGGCTCGGCCCTCTATGTGATCGAGGATGCCCATTGGATCGACCAGGTCAGCGAGTCGATGCTCGCCGACTTTCTGACAGTGATCCGGCAAACCCGCTCGATGATGCTGATCACCTACCGGCCCGAGTATCAAGGCGCGCTGGCGGCGATTCCGGGCGCACAGACGATCGCGTTGCGTCCGCTGAACAACACCCAGACCGTGGCGCTGATCGGCGAATTGCTCGGCACCGATGCCTCGGTGCGCGGGCTCGCGGAAGTCATCTCCGAACGGGCGGGCGGCAATCCCTTTTTCGCCGAGGAGATCGTGCGCGACCTCGCGGAGCGGGGTTCGATTCGCGGCGAGCGCGGTTCCTACCTGCTCCACGGCGAGATTGCCGACATCACCGCCCCGCCGACATTGCACGCCGTCATCGCCGCCCGCATCGACCGCCTCAGCTTCCCGGCCAAACGCACCCTCTGCGCGGCCGCGGTGATCGGGACGCGGTTCAGCCCGGACCTGGTCAGCGCGCTGGGCGTCGAACCGGTCCTCGACGAACTGGTCAAGGGCGAGCTGATCGACCAGGTCGCGTTCACCCCGAAGGTCGAATACACGTTTCGGCATCCGCTGATCCGGTACGTGGCCTACGAATCGCAACTGAAGTCGGACCGCGACGAGCTGCACCGCCGGCTCGCCGCCCTGATCGAACAGCGCGAGCCGGAATCAGCCGACGAAAATGCCGCACTGATCGCAGAACACCTCAAAGCGGCGGGTGATCTGCATGCGGCCTTCGACTGGTACATGCGGGCGGGAACGTGGTTGAGACACCGCAACATGGCCGCCGCGCGGGCGAGCTGGCGGCATGCGCGCGACGTCGCGGACCGCCTACCCGCCGCCGACACCGAGCACGCCGCGATGCGGATCGCGCCGCGGACGCTGCTCTGCGCCAGTTCCTGGCTGACCGGCGGCACCATGGCAGACACCGGATTTGACGAACTGCGCGACCTGGCGACCGCCGCCGGCGACAAGGTGTCGCTGGCGATGGCGATGGCCGGATGGCTGCCGGCGCTGATCGTGCACGCCCGGTTCGGCGAAGCCGCACAGTTGGCCTCGGAGCTCGAGAGCCTGCTCGACTCGATCGGCGACCCGACCTTGATTCTCGGGCTGCTCTACGCGGCGATGCCCACCAATCTTCAGCGTTGCGAGATGACCGAAGCCCTACGCATCGCGCAGCGGGCGATCGAGCTGGCCGACGGTGACGCGACCAAGGGCAATCTGATCATCGGCTCCCCGCTGGCCGGCGCGACAGTGCTCCGGGGCTGCGCCCGGTGCTTCCTCGGCGATCCGGACTGGCGGGTTGATCTCGATACGGGCGTGACGATGGCCCGCGCATTCGAACCGGCGTTGCGCGCGATCATGCTGCTGTTCAAGTACAACCTGATCCCCTACGGGGTCTGGTCGCCCGACGCGGCCTCCCTGCAGGAGACGGCCGAGATGCTGGACATCGCGGAGCGGTCCGGTGACGATCTCACGCTGGCCTGCGCGCGGTACGTGCACGGCGTCGCCCTGTTGAGCTACGACGGAGGCTCACGCGAAGAGGCCTTCGCCCTGCTTGCCGCCGCGCGTGAGGCCGCCTTGCAAGAGCGCTTCACGCTGGGCGCGGACACGCTCGTGAACCTCTTCATCGCCAATGAGAAGTTGCGCATCGGCGACCTTGACGCTGCGATCGACCTCTTGCGCCCCGCCATCGAAGAGCAATACGACAGATCCGACTTCCTCAGTCTCGGCGCCACCACCGCCGCGCTGGCAGAAGCGCTGCTGCGCAGGGGTGGCGCCAGGGACCTCCCTGAAGCGCAAGAGGCCATCGACCGGCTGGCGGCGATGCCGACCGAACCCGGATTCGTGCTGCATGACCTGTGGCTGCTGCGGATGCGCGCGCTCGAGGCGCGGGCCCGCGGCGACGGCGCAACTTATCGGGACTACCGAGACCGCTATCGCGCCATGGCCAATTCGCTTGGCTTCGAAGGGCATATCGCGTGGGCCCGGGCAATGCCCTAACCCAGGTGCGCCCTCAATCACGCTGCGTATACGGTCCTCGGTATGACTCGAGTTTCGGTGATCACCGGCGGCGCGGGCGGCATGGGTCTGGCCACGGCCAGGATCGTCGGCCGCGACCACACCCTGGTCCTGTGCGACGTCAGGCAGGACCGGCTGAAGGCGGCGGCCGCGGCCCTGGAAGAGCTCGGCATGGTGCCCACGGCCGTCGACTGTGACGTCACCGACCGGGCGGCGGTCGTCGATCTGCTCCATACGGCCAAGGGTCTTGGCACGCTCGCGTCGGTCATCCACACCGCGGGTGTGAGCCCCAGCATGGGTCCCGCGGACTACGTCATGCGGACCAACGCGCTCGGCACGCTCTACGTCAACGAGGCTTTCTACGAAGCGGCCGGTGAGGGCGCCGTGATCGTCAACGTGGCGTCGATGGCGGCCCATGTCCTGCCCGCGGAAATGGTCCCGGTGGACCAGTTTCCGCTGGCGCTGCGCGATGCCGACGCCTTCCTGGAGGCGCTGATGACGACCTGCGACATCGTTCCCGAGGAAGCGCGATCCGGGATCGCCTACGCGGTCAGCAAGAGCTTCGTGAAGTGGTACAGCCAGTCGCAGGCGGAGAGATTCAACGGGCGCAGGCTGCGCATCGTCTCGGTTTCACCGGGGTCGATCGACACCGAGATGGGCAGGCTCGAGGAGCAGGCGGGCGCCGGCGCAATGGTGAGCAACGCCGCGGTCCCGCGGTGGGGTAAGCCCGAGGAGATGGCCGAGCTGCTTGCGTTCTGCGCCAGTGACAAAGCGGGCTACCTCACCGGCACCGACATCCTCAACGACGGCGGCGTGATCGCCTCGATGACCGAGCGAGCCCGAGTCGCCGCCGGCTGAGGGCTTCGGGGTCAAAAGCCGACCCCGGCCCCGGCGTCGCTACCTATGCTGAGCGGATGCCGCAACGGGTGCTGCGTGAACGTCTGATCGATCTGGAAGAGCCGAGCAGGGATACGGCGCGCGGTCGGGCGCTGCGCAAGGAGGTGCCGCGGCGCGCGCTCGCACAACTGACTCCATCCGACCGGTCGGCCACCGAAATCCTGGTGGCTCAAAACGCCGGGCGCCTACCGGATCTCGTCCCGCTGCGGTTCGCCCGGATGCTCGCCGATCCGTTCGCGTTCTACCGCGGGTCGGCCGCGGTCATGGCCGCCGACCTCGCCGCCTGCCCGTCGAGTGGAATCGAAGTGATGTGTTGCGGTGACGCCCACGTGTCCAACTTCGGGATGTATGCCGCCCCGCACCGCTCAATAGTGTTCGACCTGAACGACTTCGACGAAGCGGCCGTCGCTCCGGCAGAGTGGGACGTCAAGCGACTGATCACCAGCGCGATCGTCGGTGGGCGCCATGCGGGTTACGGGGCCAAGGCAATCCGCCGCTGCGTCGAGCAGGCGCTGGTCGGCTATCGAACCAGCCTGCAGGCAATGCTCGCCATGGACGTGCTGGACCGCTACTACCTGCGGGTGGAACCGGAGCGCTACACCGAAACGGTGTCCAAGGGGTTGCTTGACGTGATCCAGAAGACGACGTCCCGGGCGCGCACCCGGACTTCGGCGCGAGTCTTCAAACAGCTCACCGAGATCGGCCCCGACGGCACACCGCGGCTGCGTGAGGCGCCACCGGTTTTGCAGCATGTCGATGAGGATGTCGAAGCGGTGCTGATGGAGTCGATACAGGAATATCTGGCCACCGTTCCCGCCGACGTCGCGCTACTGCTGTCGCACTTCCGGGTCACCGATATGGCGCTGCGGGTTGTCGGGGTCGGCAGCGTCGGCACCCGGTGCTACCTGCTGATCCTGGTGGGCCCCAGCGGCACCCCGCTGATTTTGCAGATCAAGGAGGCGACCCGATCGGTGCTCGACGAATTCGGCGGTTGGCCACAGCCGGCTACGCTGGCGGCGGCCGTCGGCGCAACGGGCCAAGGGATGCGCGTCGTCGACGGCCAGCGGATATTGCAGGCGATGTCGGACGTGTTCCTCGGGGCGACGCGCAAAGACGACCGCGACTACTACGTTCGCCAGTTCCATGACATGAAGGGCAGCGTCGACACCGAGGGAATGTCGGCCGACACCTTCGTCGATTACGTGACGGCCTGCGCGGTGCTGCTCGCCAGGGCGCACTCCCAAAGCGCGAACGCGTCGATGTTGCACGGATACTTCGGCACCGGTGACGGCGTGCAGAACGCGGTGGCCGAGTGGTCTTACAGCTACGCCGAGAAGTCGCTGGACGATTTCCACCAGTTGAGAGCGGCGGCCGCGGCCGGCGACATCGAGGTCGCCGCGAACCCTGCCCGATAAGTCGGACCGTTGGCCGGCGGGCCACCCTCGCAAAATCAATCAATTGATAGTATTTGTGCCGCGGTGAGGGCCAGATAGAAAGGCGGCACCAATCGATGCGAAGCCGCGCGGCAATCCTCTACGACTACGGCCGTCCGTGGTCGGTCGAGGAGTTCACGCTGGATCCGCCGAAAGCCGGCGAGGTCCTGGTGCAACTGGCCGCCGCCGGGCTCTGTCACTCCGACGAACACATCCGGCAGGGCAGGCTGGCCCCGCCGCCAGAGACGCTGTGCGCCAAGGGATTACCCGCCATGTCGCCGACGATCGGGGGGCATGAGGGTTCCGGTGTGGTGGTCGAGGTCGGCGCGGGCGTAGCGGGGTTCGCACCGGGCGACCACGTGGTGACGTCCTTCGTCGCGGTGTGTGGCCGCTGCAGGTGGTGCGCGTCGGGGATGGAGTACCTGTGCGACACGGGGTCGGGGACCCTGGCGCCAGGCATGCCGACGGACGGCACCTTTCGCCATCACACGGTCGACGGGCGGAACCTAGGCCACGTATCCAAGATCGGCGCGTTCGCCGAACACACTGTGGTCGCGGCGGATTCGCTGGTAAAGATCGCTCCCGACTTTCCGCTGGTGCCCGCAGCGCTGCTGGCGTGCGCGGTTCCCACCGGTTACGGCTCGGCCGCCCGGCGTGCCGGGGTGCGGGGCGGTGACACGGTGGTAGTGATCGGGACCGGCGGAATCGGCACCGCGGCCGTTCAGGGCGCCCGCATCAGCGGGGCGGCCCGGATCGTCGCGGTCGATTCGAGCGACTACAAGCGCACCTCCGCAGCGAGATTCGGCGCCACCCATACCGCCGCGACGGCTACGGACGCGCTCGAGCTGGTGCGCGACCTGACCCGCGGCGTGATGGCCGACGCGGTCGTGGTGTCCCCCGCCATGATCGGCGATTCCGACGTCGCGGCGGCGCTGGCGCTCACCCGCAAGGGCGGCACCTGCGTGCTGACGGGGCTGCCCGCGCCGGCAACCAACTCGATCGCGCTCGCCCTGCAAGACTTCATCCTGATGAACAAGACGTTGTGCGGCACGGTGTTCGGGTCGTGCAATCCCAGGAGCGACATCGCGCTGCTGGCGACGCTTTACGAGTCGGGTCAGCTACTCCTCGACGAGATGATCACCAAGCGCTACCGGCTCGACGACATCAATGCCGCCTACGCCGACCTGAGCGCCGGCCACCTGATCCGGGGCGTGATCGACTTCGGTCTGCGCTAGCCCCGCCGGCCGCTTGTCGGTGCGGTGCGACCAGTCGCGCCTGCGCAGCCTCCACGTTCGCCGGGCGTACTCCAGTTCCGTGTATGGCCACTGGGTGACTATCCGGCCGGTGGGTGAGCGGAAGTAGCTGTCGCACTGGGTCCAGATGGTGCGCTCCAGGTCCGCGGAAAGCCGTTCGTTGTAGCGCTTTTCGGCTTCTGGGCGGACGTCGACATAGCCGCCCCTGCGCGCCACCCGGCCGACCGCGCTGGCGATCAGCCGCGCGCCCGCCTCGAGGATGTAGACGATCGAGTTTCCACCCTGGTTGGTGTTGGGGCCATAGAGCATGAAGAAGTTCGGAAAGCCGCTGACCGCGACGCCAAGGTAAGCGGTCGGGTCGTCGCCCCAACGCTCGTGCAGCCGGCGGCCCCCGGGCCCGATCACGTCGATGCCGGAGAGGTAGCGGGACGTTTCAAACCCAGTGGCCAACACGATCGCGTCGACGTCGACCCGCCGCCCCGCCTTGGTCAGCACGGCCGACTCGTCGACCCGCTCGATGGGGTCGGTCACCAACTCGACGTTGTCGCGCTGCAACGCCCGGTAGAACTCGTCGCCCAGCAGCACGCGTTTGCAGCGAAACGGGTAGTCCGGCGTCAACGCCCGGCGCAGTCGCTCGTCGGCAACGGTGCGTTCCAGGAACGACGTCGCGACCTGCGTGCGCGCCGTGACCACGGGGTCGTCGGCGAAGGTCGCGGTGTTGTCGTGCTGAAATTTCCAGATCTGCCAGCGGGTCCGGCGTACGGCCAGGGGGTTGCGGCGAAAGCGCGCCAATTCGCCTGCGCTGTAAGGGCGGTCATCCTTGGGCACCATCCACGGCGGTGTGCGTTGGAAGACGCTCACCCGGTCGGCGACCTTGGCCAGTTCGGGGACCGCCTGCACCCCGCTCGCGCCGGTGCCGATGACCGCCACGTTCTTGCCCGCCAGGCCGGCGTGGTGATCCCAGCGCGCGGTGTGCATGAGCGTGCCGGTGAAGTCGCTCAGACCCGGGATATCGGGAAGCTTTGGGGCACCGAACAATCCGACGGCGCACACGACCACGTCCGCGGTCAGGCTGGCGGTGTGCCCCGCCCGGTCGAGCCGGCATTCCCAGCCCCCGCCGTTCCAGCGCACCGAGCGCACCCGGGTGCCCAGCATCAGATGCCGGCGCAGATCGAAGTCGTCGGCCACCGATTCGAGGTATGCCAGGATCTCGGGTTGCCGGGCGTACGTACGGCTCCACGCGGTGTTGGGTGCGAATGAGAACGAGTAGAGGTGGCTTTGAATGTCGCAGGCGGCGCCGGGATAAGTGTTGCGCCGCCAGGTGCCTCCTACGCCGTCATCGCCCTCGATGATCACCAGATCCTCGATGCCGGCGCGGCGCAGCGCGACGGCGGCGCCGAGGCCACCGAAGCCCGCGCCGATGATCGCCACCCTGGGCGGGGGCCTGCGCCGAGTCGCCGCCCGCAGCCGGCCGACGCCGTAGCGCCATCGCGACCGCCGACTGGTCACGGCCCGGCCGTCCCGCCGCGAATCAGGTAACCGTTCATGTCGCCATCAGCCCGCCACGCCCCCAACATGTCGGCGTACTCGGTGGGTGCCCCGAAAAAGAAGCTGCCCTGACGAGTCTTGGCGTCCGCCTTGCCCTCCCGGTTGTAGTAGCCGGGGGTGCAGGTCTGAGCGCGCCCGGCACTGGCGGCCGACCGCATCACCACCGTGTCGACCCACGCGGCCTCGGCCTCGGGCGTGGCCTCCACTTCCGTGACGCCGCGCTCGAGCGCCCACGCGATGATCCACGCGGCGTGCGTCGCCTGCACGTCCAGCAGGTAGGGGAAGTTCACCGTCAGGCCCGCCTGGGCGATGCTTTCGATGAAGCAATTGGGAAAACGCGTCGTGCTCAGGCCCTGGTAGGTGCGCACGCCGTCGGCCCAGTGTTCGGTCAGCGAGACCCCGTCGCGACCGATCAACTCGAACCCGGTGCGGCGGCAGTAGTCGGTGCCCACCTCGAAACCCGTTGCGAAGATCAGGCAGTCGAGCTCGTAGGGCACGCCGTTGACCACCACACCGGACTCGGTGATGCGTTGGACCCCGCGGCCGCGGGTGTCGACCAGCGTGACGTTGTCGCGGTTGAACGTCTGCAGGTACTCGTCGTGGAAGCAGGGGCGCTTGCAGAAGTAGCCGTACCACGGCTTGAGCGATTCCGCGGTGGCCGGATCGGTGACGAGATCGTCGACGCGCGCCCGGATCTCTTCCATCTTGGCGAAGTCCGCGAGCTCGATGTCGCGGCCGCGTTGCGCCGGGTCCACGACGCCATCCCCGTCGTGGCGCATCACCGGAAGCTTGCGCGTGATGCTTGTCCAGGCGTCGGCGACCAGGTCCTCGTCGGCTTGGCCGCCTGCGGTCAGGATCTGGAAGTTCTCGATGCGCCGGCGCTGCCACCCGGGCCGTAACGTGTTGGCCCACTGTGCATCCGTGGCGCTGTTGGCCCGGACGTCGACCGACGACGGCGTGCGCTGAAACACGTAAAGGTGCTGCGCCGCCCTCGCGAGGTGGGGGACGCACTGGATCGCCGTGGCGCCGGTACCGATGATCCCCACGCGCTTGCCGGCGAGGTTCTCGAGGTTCTCGCCGGTATAGGCGTAGTCCCACCGGCTGGTATGGAAGGCGTGCCCGCTGAACGCGCCGAGGCCCTCGATACCGGGCAGCTTGGGCTTGGCCTGGTAGCCGTTGGCCATGGACACGAACCTGGCCCGCATCTCGTCGCGGCGGTTCGTGCGGATGATCCACCGCGATTCCTCGGCCGCCCAGCGGATCTCGTGTACATCGGTTTGCAGGCATGCGTCGCGGTACAGGTCGTAGCGCCGTGCGATGCGCTGGCAATGCGCGAAGATCTCCGGGCCCTTGGCGTACTTCTCGGTGGGGACGTAGCCGAGCTCTTCCAGCAGCGGCATGTACACGTAGGACTCGACATCGCAGGCAATCCCCGGGTACCGGTTCCAGTACCAGGTCCCGCCCACGTCGGCTGCCCGGTCGATGAGCCGCACGCTGTCGACGCCGAGCTGACGCAGCCGCACCCCCGTCAACAGCCCGCCGAATCCGGCGCCGATCACCGCGACGTCGACTTCGTCGGTCAGCGGCTCGCGCGTGAATTCACCGTCTGCCCAGGGGTCGTCGGCGAAGCGCGCGAATGCCCCCGCCGTCTCGACGTACTGAGCGATGCCGTCCGGGCGCAATCGGCGCGCGCGCTCTTCCGCGTATTTGCGTCGCAGCGCGTCGACGTCGAACGACACGGTTTCAGTCAAGGCCCGGTCCTCTCGTGGCCCGACTATATAATCAATCGCTTGATCATATCAAGGCGGTGCCGTGTCGGCCCCGCCGCTATCCGCGCCCGCTGGCGAACAACGTTCCGCTGATCATCTTCTTGGCCGAGTCGAGCGCGGCGTGATAATCGCGCGGCGGCGACGTGGCCCCCAACTCGACCAACCCGTAGATGAGCGCGTAGAGGGCCTCGACGACGCTGTCCCGATCGGAAGGCCGCGACAGTTCGCCCCGCCGGTAGCCGTCGTCGACGACGCCCTCGATGATCTCGCGGAAAGCCTGAAATCCCGTTCCCCCGTCCATGTGCCGATCGGGGCCGACCACTCCTTCGGCGCGGATGACCCACTCGAAGGCGGCGAGATCGGGATACTCGCGCATGAGCCGGCCCGATTCGTCGAGAACCGCCCCGATGCGGTCGACCGCGCTCCCCGGCCGCTCGGCGGCCGCCCGCAGCCGCGGCAAAGCGACATCGGTGCGCGCCGCGATCGCCGCCTTCGAGTGGGTCATCCGCGCCGAAGGAGTGGTCGGCCCCGATCGGCACATGGACGGGGGAACGGGATTT
>NZ_LZJJ01000562.1:0-3241 GCF_001667625.1 Mycobacterium sp. E1715 | reverse complement strand
ATTCGCTGCTGTCCCAGGACCGGTTCTGGCAGCACACGCCGAAGGTGTGGCTGCTGGACATGGGCATGCTGGCGGCGTTGTCGCTCTTCTACGCCGGCTTCGTGCGGTGGAGAATCCGCTTACGCCGATAGGCCGGCGCGGCCCTAGATTTGCTCCGCACCGCCGTCGACGAAGATCTCGCTGCCGGTCATGAAGCTGCTCTCGTCCGACGCGAGGAAAAGCACCGCCGCGGCGACCTCCTCGGGCCTGCCCAGGCGGCCCATCGGCACCTTGGCCGCCTCGCCTTCTCGCAACTCCTGCTCCCGCCCGGCCGGCGCCAGCCCCAAAAGCCCCGGCGTCTCGACCGGTCCGGGAACGATGGTGTTGACCCGGATCCCGCGGCCCACGAGTTCGGCGGCCCAGGTCCGCCCGAACGAGCGGATCGCCGCCTTGGTCGCCGCGTACACGCTGAACGCGGGGGTGCCGTTGTAGGCGGCGGTCGAGCCGGTCAGCACGATCGACGACCCGCGGTTGAGCAGCGGCAGCATGGCTTGCACGGTGAACAGCGTGCCGCCCACGTTGGTCATGAACGTGGACGTGAAGTGTTCGACCGAAATGTCGCCCAGTGCCGCGAATTCTCCGCCGCCCGCGTTGGCGAAGAGCACGTCGAGGCCCGCTCCGCGGGAGGCGACGACGTCGGCGACGGCGGCCACGTCGTCAAGGTTGGCCACGTCAGCGCGGACGCCCGTCGCCCGTTCACCGATCGAGGCCACGGCGGCGTCGATGGTCTGCTGGTTGCGCCCGGTCAGGATGACGTGGGCGCCCGCGTCGGCCAGCCGCTGCGCGGCCGCCAGCCCGATGCCCGAATTCCCGCCGGTGACCAGGGCTGTCTTTCCGCTGAGGTCGCTCATTGTGACTAGAGTAGGTGCATCCATCCGCCCAAGCACGAGACGTTCGACCTGATCGCCCGCACCAACACCGATCCCAAGGGCATCGTGCGGGACGTGGACGACTATGCGGTTCACCCGTGGGGCCTCTACGTGGCCCGGCCCACCCCCGGCCGCGCCCAGTTCCATTACCTCGAATCCTGGCTGCTGCCCTCGCTCGGCTTGCGCGCCACCGTCTTTCACTTCAACCCGGGCCACGAGCGCGATCACGACTACTACCTCGACGTGGGCGAATACACGCCCGGACCCGAGGTGTGGCGTTCGGAGGACCACTACCTCGACATCGAAGTCCGCACCGGCGACGGCGCGGACCTGGCCGACGTCGACGAGCTGCTGGACGCCGTCCGACACGGCCTGTTGACCCCGGAGGTCGCCGAGCTGGCGGTGCGGCGCGCCGTGGACGCCGTTGCGGGGTTGGCCCGCAACGGCTATGACCTCTCCCGCTGGTTGGCCGGCCATGGGATGGAGCTGACGTGGCGCCAGACGTAGCCGCGCTGCCCGACGAACCGGTGCCCGACTGGCGATCCCCCACGCTGGCGACCCTGACCGACAGGCGGTTCTCCGATCCGCGCTGGATCTTCGAGCGCAAGTTCGACGGGATGCGCTGTCTGGCGTTCCGCGACGGCGACCGGGTGCGGTTGTTGTCGCGAAACCGACAGCCGCTCAACGGAACCTACCCGGAACTCGTCGATGCGCTTGCCGCCCAGCGCGCGACGCGCTTCGTGGTCGACGGCGAGGTGGTGCGGGAGAGCGGGGCCTGAGCGCTTGGTCCCCCGATTGCGCTGGGCGTAATGTCAGCGACTATGAGCTGCACCGGTAGCAGGCTCCTGCCGATCACCGCGGTGACCCTCATCGCCGTTGGCTCCCAGCTGAGCCCGGCGACCGCGCGGGCGGACCTGCACAACATCACCTATCGCGCCCGGATCGATGCGCTGACGACCGGGAGCCAGGCCACGTTCGTCATCAACGGCGGCCAGACCAACACCACCAACCTGCCGTCCATGCCGGGCAACGTGTTCGAGGCCAACACGGTCCTGCCCGATCCCCAGCAGGCCGGGATGCGGATAGTGCTGCATTTCCCCTACGCGGCGAACGTGCACTGCGAAATCGACGTCGACGACGCGGTTTTCACCCAGGCCGACCAATTCGTCAAACCGGCGCCCGGAAACTCCGACCCCAACAGCGGGGCGCTGCAGTGCGGCGGACCGCTACCCGCCTGAGTTCGATTCGCCGACTCCACGCGGGATCCCGCGGACCTTCAGGACATCGAACACCAGATCGTCGACCTGCTCACCGGCTGTCCATCAGCGCCTGCAGATCGGCGATCGAGCGCAACGTGTCGTTGAGGTGGGTGCAGGTGCTGGTGCCGACGAATTCGCCGCGGACGCGGTCGCGCAACTCGGCGAGAGTCATACCGCGGATGCGGGACGCGCTACCGATCGCTCCGGGGCATTCCTGCCACGGCAACACTCGCACCTCGGCGTTCACCCCGGTGATGACGCGCGTCGAGGTGTCGATCGTGCCGGCGACCGTGTACTCGTGCACGATCGTCTCCACCAGGTCGTCGTCCACGTGAGAGTCGCGGAAGTGGGAATGGAAGCGCGCCGACCCGGAGTCGCTGTCCGCCAGATCCAGCCGCCGGTACCTGCGCATCCCGCGCGCTCGGAGCGGTTCCACTTCGTGTAGTCCGCTCAGCGGCGGCGCCACCGGGCCGCGGCCCGTCGGGATGACATCGTGCCGCCGGGTGAATGCGATCAGCGACGCGTCCGGTGCGAAACCTGCGCAGATCCCGGCCATTCGGTCGGCGATGCCCAGTGGCATCTTCTCTTCGACGCCCTCGACGATCGCCGCGTATTGGGCGGCGTATCCGGACACGAGCGCGGCACCGACCCAGTCGTCGAGCAACAGATTCAGCAGGCTGGCCCGCACTACTTCCTCAGGGAACAGCCGGCTGACCGTCGCCCGAAATCCCGCGCCGACACGACAGCCCAGCAAGGCGTCCAGACCGGCGGGCGCGGTGATGTCGTCGACGACTTGATCGGTGAGGTGCGCCCTCACTCGGACCTCGCCGAGGATCTCGACACGTCCGTCCTCGGCGCCGACCACGTCACGCGCCCGCAGGTCCGCCACGGAGCCGCGCACCCCATCCGGATGGGTGTCGATCGTGCTGGTGCGTCGCCGTACGCCCGGCAGCGACTGTGGCCCGCCGTCCACGAAGGGCCGCCGCGGGCCGAGGATGTCGTCGACGAACGGCATGGTGGCTCAGGGCTTCCAGTCAGTCGCGTCGGCCCATTCCCAGGCCTGCCGGTAGGCGT
>NZ_LZJJ01000561.1:0-7073 GCF_001667625.1 Mycobacterium sp. E1715 | reverse complement strand
TGAGGGCACGCACCACCCAGTTCTGGGTGTAGCCGAAGGTCGACTGCGTCTCGATGGCCACCGAGGTGTGGTCGCGCTGCCACCGGTTCAGCCAGCTCACCTGGTCGAGGGCCTCGGGCCGGCGCAGCAACGCGATGTTGGCCAAACCCGTTGTGCGCGAACCCGGCTCGGTGCTGGGCCCTTTCAGCGGCACCGATTCGGTGACGAGGTACGCGGCGAGTTGGTCGCATTCGGCGGACAGCAGGTCGAGGGCCGCGGTCATCTGCTCGCCGTAGCACTGCTGCGTCCACATGCTCACCACCGCGCCGACGGGCGGGTCCAGCGTCGTCAGCGTCATCAGCGAATGGCGCACCGCGTCGTCGCGCACGTTGACCGACAGCCCGGGCAAACCCAGGTCCAATAGCGCGTCGGCGACCGGTCCCCGCTGGCGGGCACACCAATCGTCGCCGAAATCCGCCGTCCTGAGCACCGCGATCACCTTTTCCATAGGCAGAACCTACAGCCGCGCTCTGGGCGCAATGCAGTAGTCGTTCCCTAGTCGGGACGAAAAGTGCAGTAGTGCGTCCCGGACCGTTTTTCGTCGTTTCGGTCGACGATGGTCGGCGACCGCGCCGGCCGACGAGAGCAAGGATTCATGGACTTTTGGTCGTTGCCCCCGGAGGTCAACTCGGGGTTGATGTATGCGGGCCCGGGGTCGGGGCCGCTGTTGGCCGCGGCAACCGGCGCGCCGGGCCTCGCGGGAACCGCGGGCATCCAATCTCAGCTCAACGTCGACGCCCTGATGGACGCGCTGGCCACCGCCGCCGAGTGACGCTCTTTGACCAACCGCACCCGCTGTTCGCCGCCGATCGACTCTCCGATGATGGCGGCCAGCCGCCGATAGGATTCGTCGCGGCCGCTCGACGACCGGAACACCAGCCCGATGCGCCGGCCCGGGCGTGGATTCGCAAACTGCGCCAGCCCGAGCCGGCTGCGTGCCGCCTCGACGGGCGCGGCGCTCTGCGGAATCAGCGTCACCCCCAGCCCGCCCGTCACGCACTGCACCGCGGTGGCCAGCGATGCTGCCCGGGTGTCCGCGAGTTCGGCTCGCACACCGGCCTTTTGGCAGACATCCAGGGCTTGATCGCGCAGGCAGTGGCCCTCGTCCAGCAGTAGCAACGGCAAATCCGCCAGCGCCGACGCCGGCACCCGGCGCTTGCCGGACAGCGGGTGCCCCGGCGGCACCGCGAGCAGAAAGTCCTCGTCGTAGATCGGGACCTCGGTGAGTCCGGTTGCGTCGGCGGGCAGCGCGATCAGGGCGGCGTCCAGGGACCCCCCGCGCAATGCGGTGAGCAGGCGTTCGGTCTGGTCCTCGATCACCCGCAGGGTCAGCGCGGTTAGGCGATCGGCGACGCCGGCCAGCACGGTGGGCAGCACGTAGGGCGCTACCGTGGGGATCATGCCCAGCCGCAGGGTGCCCTGCAGTGGGTCCGACGTTCCCGTTGCGGCGGCCGCGAACGCCTCCGCCGCTTCGACCACGGCCTGGGCGCGCGGCAGCAGTTGCGTACCTTCGGGTGTCAACAGGACACGCCGCGTCGAGCGCTCGACGAGCTGGGTTCCCAGCCCGGTTTCCAGCGCCGCCAGCGCCTGTGACAGTGTGGACTGGCTGACGCCGAGAGATGTTGCGGCGCTGCTGAATTGGCGCCTTTCGGCGACCGCGACGAAGGCGCGCAGGCCGGCGATAGTCGGCTGATAACTCTTATCGGGCATGCCTATAAGTGTAGTGGGAAATATCACCTTTACTTCAGACAGGGTATGCGGGCAACATGACAGGGAAAGCTAATCTTGAGTAAATCCAAATTAGGAGAGCCATGCCTTTGCTGACCATCGGCGACCAATTCCCCGCCTACGAGCTCACCGCCCTGATCGCGGGCGATCTGTCCAAGGTCGACGCCAAGCAGCCCGAGGACTACTTCACCACCGTCACCAGCGAGGACCACGAAGGCAAGTGGCGCGTTGTGTTCTTCTGGCCCAAGGACTTCACCTTCGTGTGCCCGACCGAGATTGCCGCGTTCGGCAAGCTCAACGACGAGTTCGCCGACCGCGACGCGCAGGTGCTGGGCGTCTCGATCGACAGCGAGTTCGTGCACTTCAACTGGCGGGCCCAGCACGAGGACCTGAAGAAGCTGCCGTTCCCCATGCTGTCCGACATCAAGCGGGAGCTGAGCCTGGCCACCGGCGTTCTGAACGCCGACGGCGTCGCCGACCGGGCCACCTTCCTGGTGGACCCCAACAACGAGATCCAGTTCGTTTCGGTCACCGCCGGATCGGTGGGCCGCAACGTGGAGGAAGTGCTGCGGGTGCTCGACGCGCTGCAGTCCGACGAGCTGTGCGCCTGCAACTGGCGCAAGGGCGACCCGACGCTGAACGCCACCGAGCTGCTCAAGGCCTCGGCGTAATCACCTAGGGTCTGATCAGGGAGGCGAGATGAGCGTAGAAAACCTCAAGGAGGCGCTGCCCGAGTACGCCAAGGACCTCAAGCTGAACCTGGGCTCTATCACGCGCACCACGGAGCTCAACGAGGAACAGCTGTGGGGCACCCTGCTGGCGAGCGCCGCGGCGACTCGGAACACCCAGGTGATCAGCGAGATCGGCGCCGAGGCGGCCGACGTCCTGTCGGCCGAGGCGTACAACGCGGCGCTGGGGGCCGCGTCGATCATGGGCATGAACAACGTGTTCTACCGGGGCCGCGGCTTCCTCGACGGGAAGTACGACGATCTGCGCGCGGGATTGCGGATGAACATCATCGCCAATCCCGGTGTGGAGAAGGCAAACTTCGAGCTGTGGTGTTTCGCGGTGTCGTCGATCAACGGATGCCCGGACTGCGTGGCCGCCCACGAGCACACGCTGCGCGAGGCGGGCGTGAGTCGCGAGACCATCCAGGAGGCGCTGAAGGCCGCGGCCATCATCTCCGGCGTGGCGCAAGCGATCGTCGCCTCCCAAACGCTGGCCACCGTCGGCTGACGCGGTGACGGAACCAGCCTGGGTAGAACACGCGATCTGGTGGCAGGTCTATCCGCTGGGGTTCGTCGGCGCCTTTCCCGCGTCGTCGGAGCCGCCGCAACCGGGCGAACACCGGCTGCGGCGGCTCGTCGACTGGTTCGACCACGCCATCGCCCTGGGGGCGTCGGGCGTTGCGCTGGGGCCGATATTCGCCTCGCGCACACACGGTTACGACACCACCGACCATTACCGCATTGACCCGCGGCTGGGTGACGACGCCGATTTCGACCACCTCGTCGCCGAGGCCCGCCGCCGCGGCCTGCGCATCCTGCTCGACGGCGTGTTCAACCACGTCGGCGTGGATTTCCCGCGCTACCAGGAGGCTTCGCACGATGACGCGGCCGCGCGCTGGTTCCGCGGACGCCCCGGCGCCTTTCACACCTTCGAGGGCCACTCCGAGCTGATCACGCTCAACCACGACAACCCCGAGGTCGTCGACTACACCGCGGATGTGATGGCGCACTGGCTGGGGCGCGGCGCCGACGGCTGGCGCCTCGACGCGGCTTACACGGTGCCGGAACGCTTTTGGGCGGCCACGCTGCCGCGGGTTCGCGAGCGCTTCCCGGATTCCTGGTTCGTCGGTGAGCTCATCCACGGCGACTACGCCGCGGTGGTGCGCGCCGCCACGTTCGACTCGGCCACCCAATACGAGCTGTGGAAGGCGATCTGGAGCAGCCTCAACGACGGCAACTTCTTCGAGTTGGACTGGGCGTTGCAGCGGCACGCCGAGTTCCTGGCCGGCTTCGCACCGCTGACCTTCATCGGCAACCACGACGTCACCCGCATCGCCAGCCGCCTCGAACGTCCTGAGCACGTCGCGCACGCGCTGGTGATCCTGCTGACCGTCGGCGGCGTGCCCAGCGTGTACGCGGGCGACGAATTGGGCTTCCGCGGCGTCAAGGAAGAACGTTACGGCGGCGACGATGCCGTGCGACCCGAATTCGGCTCGCCCCCAATGCAACTGGATAGGTTCGGCACCGATATGTGGGCGTTGCACCAGTTCCTCGTAGGGTTGCGCCGCCGCCACCCGTGGCTGCACCGGGCGACGACGAGCGCGCTGCGGCTGGAAAACCGGCACTACATCTACGAGACCCGCAGCGGCGACGACGCGCTGCTGGTCGCGCTCAACATCGGCGACGAACCGATGCGGGTGGCGGCCTCGGAGCTGGGCACCGCCCACCGGCGGGTCATCGGCGGGTCCGCCGCGCCGCCCCAGGAGGTCCTCGACGCGGTGGTCGTCGAGCCGCACGGCTGGCGGATCCTAAGCTCGGGCTAGGCGCTCCAGCGTGAGACGGTCCTGCCGGCCGTCGTAGTACTTGTCGAGCAGCGCGACGAAATCCTCGTTTTCTTCCGTCGCGTGTGCGAACAGCGTCATCGACGAGCGAAGTTTGAGGTCGTCGGGCGAGCCGAAAATGTCGCCGACCGATCGGCCCTGCACCTCGTTGACCAGCCGCGCGCATTCGCGCAGTCGCGGCCCGAGCAGATCGTGGCGCAGGTACGCGCGGGCCTCGTCGAGCGACGAGATGCCGTAGTGCACCGCGGTGGGGCTGCCGCCCAGACCGCGCAACTGCGGGAAGACGAACCACATCCAGTGGCTGCGTTTCCGCCCGGACCGCAGCTCTTCGACCACGTTGCGGTACACCGGGGCCTGCGCGTCGATGAAGCGCTGGAGGTCGAAGGGGTCGCTCTCCGGTTCCATGTGACTACGGTTGCACACTGTGGAATTGAAAAGACGGAAGGCCGTCCGACGACGAGTGCCCAAGGTGCGCGACCTCGCGCCGCTGATCAAGTTCAAGCGTCCGCAGTTCGACGCGACCAAGCGCCGCCTCGACGCCGCGTACACCATTTACGATCTGCGACGCATCGCCAAACGGCGCACGCCCAAGGCGGCATTCGACTACACCGACGGGGCCGCCGACGACGAGCTGTCCATCGCGCGGGCCCGACAGGCTTTCCGCGACATCGAGTTTCACCCGACCATCCTGCGCGACGTCTCCAATGTGACCGCCGGATGGAACGTCCTCGGTCAACCGGTCGTGCTGCCGTTCGGCATCGCGCCCACCGGATTCACCCGGCTGATGCACACCGAGGGCGAGATCGCAGGCGCCCGGGCGGCCGCGCGGGCGGGGATCCCGTTCTCGCTCTCCACGCTGGGCACCACGGCGATCGAAGACCTGGTGACCGCTGTTCCCCAGGGGCGCAAGTGGTTTCAGCTTTACATGTGGCGCGACCGCGACCGCTCGATGGCGCTGGTGAAGCGCGCGGCCGACGCGGGGTTCGACACCCTGCTGGCCACCGTCGACGTCCCGGTCGCGGGCGCGCGGCTACGTGACAACCGCAACGGAATGACGATCCCGCCGACGCTGACGCTGCGCACCGTGCTGGACGCGGTGCCGCACCCGAAGTGGTGGTTCGACCTGCTGACCACCGAGCCGCTGTCCTTCGCATCGCTGGATCGCTGGTCGGGCACCGTCGGCGAGTACCTCAGCACGATGTTCGACCCCAGCCTGACCTTCGACGACCTCGAGTGGATCAAGGCTCAGTGGCCGGGCAAGTTGGTGGTCAAGGGCATCCAGACGCTCGAGGACGCCCGCGCCGTCGTCGATCGCGGCGTCGACGGCCTCGTCTTGTCGAATCATGGGGGGCGGCAACTGGATCGGGCCCCGGTACCCTTTCACCTGCTGCCCACCGTGGCCCGTGAGCTGGGCAAGCACACCGAGATCCTGGTCGACACCGGCATCATGTCGGGCGCCGACATCGTCGCGGCGATCGCGCTGGGTGCGCGGTGCACGCTGATCGGGCGCGCCTACCTGTACGGGCTGATGGCCGGTGGCGAGGCGGGTGTGACCCGCGCCATCGAGATCCTCCAGAGCGGGATCATCCGGACGATGGGGCTTCTCGGTGTCACCTGCCTCGAAGAGCTTTCGCCGCAGCACGTGACCCAGTTGCGGCGGTTCGGGCCCATTTCGCCGCCAGCGTAACGGCGGCGCACCCGCGTCCCGAACGTGCGGCTGGCCGCACGTTGGACTTCGAGCGTGCGGCCAGCCGCACGCTCGTGGCGAAACCACGCCCGGGAACAAACCGGCACCGGGCTGGGTTGAGCGCATCAGACTCAGATTTTGGAGGATTGATGGCTGAAGCCAAATCGGTGCCGGTGCTGTTCGTCACTGACACCATCGTGTTGCCCGGAATGGTCGTGCCGATCGCGCTCGACGACACCGCGCGCGCGGCGATCGACGCCGCTCAGGCGAGCGAATCGGGGCAGCTGCTGATCGCGCCCCGGCTCGACGACCGCTACCCGTCGCACGGTGTGATCGCGAAGATCCTGCAGGTCGGCCGCATCGCGGGCGGAGGCACCGCGGCCGTGGTCCGCGGCGAACGCAGGGCGCAGATCGGGACCGGAGCGTCCGGGCCCGGCGCGGCGCTGTGGGTCGAGGTGACCGAGGTCCCCGAGGCGGAGACGACGGACGAGATCAAGGCGCTGACAGCGGAGTACAAGAAGCTGCTGCTGGCCATGCTGCAGCGGCGCGAGGCCTGGGAGATCATCGACTACGTCAACCGGCTGACCGACCCGTCGGCCCTGGCGGACACCTCCGGGTACGCGTCCTACCTGTCCAGCGAGCAGAAGCGGCAGCTGGTCGAGACCGTCGACGTCGCCGAGCGGTTGCGGGTCCTGATCGACTGGACCAGCGCCCACCTGGCGGAGGTCGAGGTCAACGACAAGATCGCCGAGGACGTGCGCGAGGGCATGGAGAAAACGCAGAAGGAGTTCCTGCTGCGCCAGCAGCTGGCGGCCATCCGCAAGGAACTCGGGGAAGGCGAGCCCGACGGCTCCGATGACTACCGGGCGCGTGTCGAGGCCGCGGAGTTGCCCGAGAAGGTGCGGGAGGCCGCGCTGCGTGAGGTCGGCAAGCTGGAACGGTCAAGCGACCAGAGCCCGGAGAGCGGCTGGATCCGCACCTGGCTGGACACCGTGCTCGACCTGCCCTGGAACGTCAGGACCGAGGACTCGACGGATCTGAAGGCCGCGC
>NZ_LZJJ01000560.1:0-18483 GCF_001667625.1 Mycobacterium sp. E1715 | reverse complement strand
ATGGGCGCGATCCACGGCGACAACGACACCGGCCATCGGATCGGCGGTGGCCGTGGTGAACTGGCGATACGCCGCGGACGTGGGTAGCGACCACAGGGTGGCCGTCACCAACTGGGCGCCGCCCAGGATCATCGCCGCCACCAGCCCGGTCGCCTCGTCGAATTGGTAGTCCCCACCCGAGCCGCAGGCGAGCAGGGCCACCCGCGGCGTATCGCCAGTTCACCACGGCCACCGCCGATCCGATGGCCGGTGTCGTTGTCGCCGTGGATCGCGCCCATGGCGCCGACGGGGACGCCGGGTGCGCGGTGAACCGGTGGCAGCGCGAACAGATGCGGCGCTGGCGCGACGGCGATACCACGGCCAGCCCGCTGTATTGGGGCGCCGTCGTCAGCTTCGCGGTGGACGGCGCCCGGTAGCGCTCACAGCGACGCCACCCACGCCGCGTGCACCGCAAGCACATCGTCGGGCAGCGAAAGGCTCTCCCGTGCAGCGGGATCGAAGGCCACCAGGACCACCAGACCGGGCCGCAGCACCGAGAGGTCGAGATCGTCGCCGCACCGGGCCAACTTGCCGATGAACGTCTCACCGGAGACGGCGACCACCTCGATGAAAACCTGTCGCTCGACCGCGCGCACGGTGCCGACCCCGACGGCGCGGTCCCCTCCGCCCCGACGCCGGGCGGACCGGACCCGGTCGACCAGCACTGACAGCTTCTTCATGCCACCAGCGTGCGGCCGGCGGCCGGCTACCGAACCCAAGTTTTCGGCTGCCGCGTTCGACGCGAAGCCCCTATTCTGGGCAGATGAGCGCGGATTCACAGCTGGCCGTCGCGGTCGGCCACCCCCGCCGGTCGGTGATCGACGCGGCGTGGCGGGCGATCGGCCCCGGTGTGGAGGTGCTCAGCAGCGACGACGGCGGCCCGCTGAGCCGCACCGTCAAACGCATCATCGACCCGCTGGTGCTCCGGTTGCGTTCCAACCCGCAGTATTCGGCACCGGTCGTCAACCCGGAGACGGCCGACGCGATGCGTGAGCTGATCGTCGGCAGCGCAGCCGAATTGCGTTCGGCCGCTGCCTGGTTCGAGGTACTCAAGATGGAGCGGCGCCGGCGGCGCATCCGCACCGGAAACGCCCAGGAACTGTACTTCCCGGTGTGCTTCGAGCTCGCGGTGACGAAAGGCCAACCGGCGGCCGAGGATCAAGAGACGGCGGCCGCGGTGCTGGAAGACGTCCACCAGGGTCGCGACCGCACCGCGATCGAGGTGCTGCATCAGTACCTGGCCGACCCCGAGGCGGTGGCCAAGTTGGCCGACCAGCTCGACCGCAGCTGGCGCGACGTGCGGGCGGGCGCCACCGTCACCGGCCCGTTCCTGGCCGAACTCGCCACCGTCCTGGGACCGGCCAACAGCCACCGCACCACGACGGCCCGGCAGCGCGTCTGGTCGGCGATGATCGCCGACGCGACGCCCTACAACCTGGGCGCGCTGGCCCGCGTCGAGGCGGCGCAACTGCCGTGGTCGATAATCGAGCTTGGGCTGAGTTCGGTTGCGCCGCAACAACGACCGCGCGTGGCCGGCGGGGCCGACAGCGACCGGCCGCTCGACCGCAGCGTGGTGGACCGGGTGCGCGCCACCCTGCGCCGCGCCCTGGACCGCGACGCGCTGCCCGACATTCCCCTGCTCTGCGAGGAGGAAGTCGACCGGGCCTGCGCGCCCTGGGGCCTGCTGTCGGAGGACAAACAGGCCACGCTCGTCGCGGGCATCGAGATCGCGACGGAGTTGGCTCCGCTGGACCCGTCCGTCGCCAGCCGCTACGCCCTCGCGGCGCAGATCCAGGCGCGGCTGCGCAAGGAGGCCTACGTGCTGCACGCCCGCCGTTACCTCGCCGAGGGCGGCCCGATCCATCCACGCCAGCGGCAGGTGGTCGACGACCTCGCCGCGTACGCCCAGCCCTACCTGAGCCGGCTGTGGGCGCGGCTGCACGGGCGCGACGTCTGGCAGGAGCCCTGCGACGATGTCGATGACGTGCGGTCGCTGCTCGAGGGGGTCGCGCGGTCGGTGAGTCTGGATCACCGGCAGCGAATCAAGTCGATGCTGGAATTGCAGGTGGCGGGATGAGATTGGTCGCCGATTCCGGTCTGTGGACTACCGGCCCCACCACCGAGACGACTCCGCTGGCCGCGGTGCTCGAGGTCAGCGGCGCGGTGCTGTCGTGGACCCTGGACGACCCCAACGACGCCAAGGCCCACATCACATTCACCGATTTCGGCCGTGCCGACTGGCTCTGGCGGGTGCTCGGCGAATCCGGGCATGTCGCACTCGCTTCCGCGGTGGGCGGGGCGGACGAGCCAAGCAGCATCGACCTCGCCGGAGTGGACATCCTGCCGGGGTCGGTCGGGCCGCTACGCCGGTTGGCCGTGGGCCACTGGCTGCGGCGCTGGTGGCCCGCGAGTCGACAGGACGGCATCGCCGGCCTCGATCGCGCGCTGCTGGACCTCGAGGTCGCGGTGTTGACCGCCGGCGCGCAAGGCTTCTTCGCCGATGACACCCTGGATTCCGACGTCGCCGGCTTGCTGGCGCCGCACGCCACCGCCCTGGCCGCGCATGTCGCGGACGGTGATCCGCGCGCGGTGGATCTGGTGCGAGCCGGCGCCGGCCTGGCCGACGAATTGGGTGTGGACGGCCCCGGCTGGCCCGAACTGTTTGCCGCGCTTGACGATTCGGCTGCGGTGTTGGTCTTTCCGAGCGGCCGCCGCGACGACTACGCGCTGGCCGCCGGCGCGGACGCGGGCAGGCCCTCCACGGCCCCGATCGCCCGCGGCGCCGGGTCAGTCCACTGGGGCGGGGTTCCGCCCGGGATCTTCGACGCCGGCGAGAACACCGTCGACTGGACGATCGAGGCGGCCGGAACCGCGGTCGTCGCCCACGTGCGGGTGGCCGTCATCGGCCCGGACCCAGCCACCGGCATCGGGGTGCGGCTGCGCTCGGGATCGATTTCCGGCACCGGCGCCCTCGACGCCGACGGCCGCGCGGCCCTCCCCCTGGCCGAGGCCGGGCAACGGCCGCTTTCGGAGTCGGCGGCCTGGGATCACGATTGGTCGGCGGCCTCCGTGCTCATCGGGGCCGAGAACGCGGAGTCGGCCGACACCCGCGAGCGGGTGCGCCGGTGGGCGCGGGCGCGGCTGGACCGGCCGGCGGACGACGCCTTTCTCGCCGAGATATTGGCGGCCGAATCCGCCTACTAACCCGGGGCGCGATTCCCTATGCTGAGCGAGTGCCAAACACCTATCGCGTGGTTCAGTGGAACACCGGCAATGTCGGCAAGAGCTCGCTGAAGTCGATAGTCACCAACCCCACCCTGGAGCTGGTGGGTTGCTACGCCTGGTCAGCCGAGAAGGTGGGGCGCGACGCCGGCGACCTCGTCGGCATCGCACCGCTCGGCGTGGCGGCCACCGACGACGCCGATGCACTGCTCGCGCTCAAACCCGACTGCGTGGTCTACAACCCGATGTGGATCGACGTCGACGAGCTGGTCCGCATTCTGTCGGCGGGCGTCAACGTGGTGACCACGGCGTCGTTCATCACGGGGCACAATCTCGGCAACGGCCGCGAGAAGATTTCGGAGGCCTGCGCCAAGGGCGGCTCGACCATCTTCGGGTCCGGCGTCAGCCCGGGCTTCGCCGAGCTACTGGCCATCGTGTCGGCGATGGTGTGCAACCGGATCGACAAGGTCACGGTCAACGAGGCCGCCGACACCACCTTCTATGACTCACCGGAGACCGAGAAGCCGGTCGGCTTCGGCCAGCCGATCGACCACCCGGACCTGCAGGCGATGGCGGAAAAGGGGACGGCGATCTTCGGGGAGGCCGTCCGGCTGGTGGGTGACGCGCTCGGCGTCGAGCTCGACGAGGTGAAGTGCGTCGCCGAGTTCGCCCAGACCACCGCGGACCTCGAGATGACTTCGTGGACCATCCCCGCGGGATGCGTAGCGGGCGTGTACATCAGCTGGCAGGGCATCGTCGGCGACACCACGTTGATCGACTTGAACGTGCGGTGGCGCAAGGGCCAGACGCTCGAGCCCGACTGGAAGATCGAACAAGACGGCTGGGTCATCCAGATCGACGGGCAACCGACGGTGACCACGAAGGTGGGCTTCCTTCCGCCGCCGTACTTTGCGGCTACCACGCTCGAGGAGTTCATGGACCTCGGCCACATCATGACCGCGATGCCCGCGATCAACGCGATCCCGGCCGTCGTCGCCGCGGCGCCGGGCATCGTCACCTACGCCGACCTTCCGCTGACGCTGCCGCGTGGGAACGCCTATGTCAGCATGGAGCGGTGATCGGGGAGCGCATCTTTCGCGTCGCCGGTCTCGCGGTCCCGGTGTGTGCGGCTCTGCTGAGCGGGCCCATCGGCATTCCTTCCGTCGAGGCCGATCCGTGCCCGGCCGTGGAGGTGGTGTTCGCCCGCGGCACGGGACAGTCCTCCGGCGTCGGCCAGGTGGGCCAGGCGTTCATCGACTCCCTGGGTGCGCAGCTCGCCGGGCGGTCGATGGGCGTTTACGCGGTGAACTACCCGGCGACAACGGCTTTCGCGACGAGTGCCCAAGCCGGTGCCGACGACACGGTCGCTCACGTGCAGGACATGATCGCCCGGTGCCCCAACACGCGGTTGGTGCTCGGCGGGTTTTCTCAGGGGGCGGGTGTGATGGACCTGGCCACCAAGGCCCTACCGCCGCAAGCGGCAGACCACGTCGCGGCGATCGCAGTTTTCGGCAACCCGACCAGCCCACTGGCCGGCACCCTCGCCGGTACGGTGTTCCCGCCGATCGGCCCGCCGTACAGCGCCAAGACCATCGACGAGTGCGCCGACGGTGACCCCGCGTGCTCCGGCGGTGGCAACGTGTTGGCGCACGGCTCGTACGTCCAGTCGGGGATGACGGCTCAAGCCGCGAACTTCGTCGCCGCCCGGCTATAGGGCCGCCTTGCGCCGGGCGGCCTTGGCGTAGGCGGCGCCCAGCTGCGGCACCGGCAGCGGACCCTGGTCGCGGGCGGCCAGGATGGCGTTGCGCAGCGGGCGGGCAAGTCCCGCAAAGGATCCCATGTCGAACAGCAGCGGCGTGAGCAACCGGTTGTGCACGAAGCCGAAGGACCCGCCCGCCTCGGGGTCGGCCCAGCCCAGCGTTCCCCCGAGGCCGACATGGCCGAATCCGCGCAGCAAGCCCGGCACCGGCGACTCGTGGTAGCCGAGGTGAAACGGCATGGGCACCACCATGTTCGCGTCGGGCCACTTCCGCCGGGCCTGCCCCGCCAGGCCGCGCGTCAGCTCCTCGGACAGATACTTCTTGCCGTCGATGCGGCCGTCGTTGGCCAGCACGGCATACATCTTCGCCAGCCCGCGGCCGGTTACCACGCCGTTGGCGGCCGGAACCTCACCGTCGAGGAAGGGGGTGTCCCCCTTGATCAGGGAGACGACACCGGGGAAGTACATCGCGCCCAGGGCGCCGGAGAACGGGAGGCCGGCCATCTTGGGGGCGATGAAGTTGAACACCGGGGCGCGCAGCCGGCCCTGCGGAATCAAGATTTCCGCGGCCTGGGTCGGCGAGCCTTCCGGAGGCCGGCCGAGGTGTAAGCCGTCGGTGTTGAGGGGCCGGGCGACCTCCTGGCGGATCAGCTCCCGCATGCCCTTGCCGGTCACCGCCCTGGCCAGCCCGGACAGCAGCCAGCCGTAGGTCAAAGCGTGATAGGCCTGGACGCCCCGCAAGTGGTCGACGGGCGCGGCGGCGAGGCGCTCCTCCATCAGCGCGTGGTCCATCAACTGGGCCTTCGTGACGCCGCGCAGATGCGACAACCCGGAGCGGTGCCGCAGCACGTCACGCACGGTGATCTCTTCCTTACCGTTGGCCGCGAACTCGGGCCAATATTCGGCTACGGGCTCGTCGTACGACAGCAGGCCGCGGTCGGCCAGCCGGTGGATCACGGTCGAGGCGACACCCTTGGTCGCCGAGAACACCATCGCCCCGGTGTCGGCGGTCCAGCGCTGGTTGCCGGCCCGGTCCGACCATCCGGTCCAGACGTCGACCACGGGCACGCCGTCGACATAGACGCTCAGCGCCCCGCCACCGAACCGGCGGCCGGGGAACAGCTGCGCGAACAATTTCACGACGTTGGCGAAGTGTGGATCGGCGGCGCCGGAGACGCCGCGCGGCAGGCCGTCGTCGGTGACCAGAAGCACTGACGGTTTCACGGTGCCGCGCCGCCCCGCTACCACGAGGACGAAGCTATCAGCCGGCCCCGCGCAACGGTCCCGTTTCCGCTAGCTGAGCCCGTCCGGCGGCTCGGGGCCGGGTGGGGGCGCGGTCGGCGAGTCCCGCAGATACCGCCGCAACCGGAGCAGCTGATTGACCACCATGCCGATGCCGAGGAGCATCAGCCCCACGACTATTGCGACCACGATTGCGGCGCTCACGACCTCCATCATGGCAGGGCGGGGTTTCAACCTGTGGCAAAGCGGGGTAGCCACAGCGGCATGAGCAACGAGGACAAGCTGAAGAACAAGATCGAGGACCTGGGCGGCCGCGCCAAGGAGGCCATCGGCAAGGCGACCGGCGACCACGAGACCAGGGACGAGGGCCGGGCGGACCAGGCGAAGTCCAGCCTCAAGGACGCCGGTGAAAAGGTGAAAGACGCGTTCAAGAAGTGATCAGGCGTTCCGGGCTGCGCCGGCTGTCGGTGCTCGCTGGACTGGCGGCACTGGCGGCCGGCGCCCTGGTGGCCAGCGCGCCCAGCCCGTCGGCGTCCGCGGATCCGGCGTGTCCCGACGTGGAGGTGGTATTCGCGCGCGGGTCGGGCGAGCCGCCCGGCGTCGGGGGCATCGGCGGGTCGTTCGTGGACGCGCTGCGTTCGCAGATCGGATCCCGATCGCTCGGCGTGTATGCGGTCAATTACCCTGCGAGCACCGACTTTTCAAATCCGAACTTTCCCCAGACCGTGGTCGACGGCATCCGTGACGCCAGCTCGCACGTCGAGGCCACGGCGAAGAACTGCCCCAACACCCGCGAGGTGCTCGGCGGGTATTCGCAGGGCGCCGCGCTAGCCGGGTATGTGACGTCGGCAGCCGTTCCGGCGGGCGTGCCCGCGTCGGCCGTGCCGCCGCCCATGCCGGCGGACGTCGCCAACCACGTCGCCGCGGTCACCCTGTTCGGGACGCCGTCGGGTGACTTCCTGCAGAAGTACCACGCCCCGCCGCTCGCCATCGGCCCGCTGTATCAGCCGAAGACGCTGGAGCTCTGCGCGCAGGGCGATCCGATATGCGGCAGCGCCGGCGGCGACGGCTTCGCCGCGCACACCTCCTACGGCATGAACGGGATGACGGGCCAAGCCGCCAACTTCGCCTCCAGTCACCTGTAGGCCACCCGGTCCTGCAAAGATTCCACCATGCGCGTTCTGATCACAGGCGGTACGGGATTCGTCGGCGGCTGGACGGCCAAGGCCATAGCCGACGCCGGCCACGACATCCGGTTTCTGGTGCGCACCCCCGCCAAGCTGAAGACTTCGGTGGCGGAGTTGGGTGTCGACGTGTCGGACTATGCCGTCGCCGACATCACGGACCGCATGGCGGTGCGCCAGGCGCTGGACGGCTGCGAAGCCGTCGTGCACAGCGCGGCCCTGGTGGCCACCGACCCGCGCCAGACCGCGCAGATGCTCACCACCAATATGCAGGGGGCCCAGAACGTCTTGGGTCAGGCCGTCGAACTCGGCCTGGACCCGATCGTCCACGTGTCCAGTTTCAGCGCGCTCTTCCATGCGGGCCTGGAAGAGCTGTCGGCGGACCTGCCGGTCGTCGGAGGGGCGGACGGTTACGGGACGTCCAAGGCGCAGGTCGAGATCTATGCCCGCGGTCTGCAGGACGCGGGCGCGCCGGTGAACATCACCTACCCGGGCATGGTCATCGGTCCGCCGGTGGGTGACCAGTTCGGTGAGGCCGGCGAAGGCGTCAGGGCCGCCCTGCAGATGCATGTGATCCCGGGCCGGAGCGGGGCCTGGTTGATCGTCGATGTGCGCGATTTGGCAGCGTTGCACGCGGCGCTCCTCGAACCCGGCCGCGGCCCGCGCCGGTACATGGCGGGCGGCCATCGCGTTCCGGCGGCAGAGTTGGCGAAAATGCTCGGCGAGGTGTCCGGGTCGGCGATGGTCTCGGTTCCGATCCCCGATACCGCCCTGCGCGTCGCCGGCGCGGTGATGGATCGCGCCAGCCGGTTCGTACCCTTCGATACGCCCTTCACGTGGGCCGGGATGCAGTACTACACGCAGATGCCGGCGTCCGACGATTCACCGAGCGAGCGGGAACTCGGCATTACCTACCGGGATCCGCAGGAGACTCTGGCTGACACGTTCGAAGCCCTTCGTGCCGTGAGCTGAGCGGGGCGCCGCGTGCCAGAGCTGAGGGACTAACGGCTGCCATACCGGGGCCCTAGTGCCCTCGTCGGCCGTGGTCCACGGAGAGAACATCGCCGTAATATTCGGGCTTCCGCGCACCCAAGCCGGGTGACGGGACATCCGATCGGAGGTACGGCATGACCAAACCGATTCCGCCGCTGGACCTTTCATGGCTGTTGATCGAGTCGCCCTCCGGCACGACGCACGTCGGCGCGATGCTGTTGTTCAAGAAGCCGGCCGGCCGCGCGCCCATAGTGCGCGAAATCGTGGAGGCGTACCGTGCGTGCACGCCGGCGCCGCCCTTCAACTACATTCCGGAGCTGCTCGGCCGGGGCGCCCCCCGGTTCCGGGAGATGACGCAGTGGGACCCGCACTACCACGTCGGACACCTGGCCCTGCCCGCCGGCTCCTCCTACGACGACCTGCTGCGACTCGTCGCCGATCTGCACGAGCCACAACTCGACCGCGACCGCCCGCTTTTCCGGTGTTGGGTGATCGATGGGGTGCCGGGCGGCATGTTCGCGATCTACACCAAGACTCATCACTCGATCATCGACGGCGAGTCCGGTCTGAGGCTTCTGTATGCCGGGTTGAGCATGACGGGGGAACGCGTCGTCCCCGCACCCGCCTTTGCGCTCGGCGCGCCACCGACCAAACAGCACCCACCGACGCCCGTCACGGCGCGCGTGGTCGATTCGATTCGCGGGGCGATCACGCAGGTCGGGGTGTTGAACCAGCTTTCGGTCGGCGCGCTGCGCAAGGTGCTCGCGAGCCGTTTCCGAACGCATCTCGAGGGCAGCCTGCCGTTTACGGCCCAGCACGCCCCGACCAATGCCCCGTTGCAGATCGGGCGGAGCTTCGCGACGCTTTCCTTGCCGCTGGAAGAGATGCATGAGATCGGCCGGCGGCTCGGGGCGACCCTGAACGACGTGGCGGTGACGGTCGTCGACGGCGGGCTGCACGCCTATCTCCGGGAGACCGGCCGGGACTTCGCGCACCCCTTCATCGCGATGTGTCCGGTGTCGCTGCGCGACGCCGGGGACACGGCGATAGGCACCCGAGTGTCGGCCCTGTTCCCACGCCTCGGAGAGCCGGGGGCGAGCATGGCGGAACGGATCCATCAGGTCGTGGACTCGGTCGCCGTCTGCAAGAAGGAACTCGCCCGCATGTCCAACGAGGCCGCTATGACCTACGCGGTCGGGTTGGTTGCGCTCGCCGGCCTGGGGGCCTCGACGCACCTCGACCGTGTCGCCCGTCCGGCATGCAACCTCGTCATTTCGAACGTGGCGGGGGCCAGGGAGATCCGGTACCTCAACGGTGCGCGCCTGCTCGGCATCTATCCGATTTCCGCCATCGCCGCCTCGATCGGACTCAACGCCACTTTCGCGTCCTATCACGACAGCATGGACTTCGGCTTCGTCGCCAATGCCGCGGCACTCGACGACATGCCCCACCTTTCCCGGTGCACCCGGCGGGCCTACGACGAGTTGAAACAGGCGGCAGGACTGCAACCGGTTGGTCCTAGATCGGCGACCGTGTAGCAGGATCGAAGAATGAAGAGCGTCACGTGCACCAACGCCAAGCTCGACGTGGTCGACGTCCCGGCGCCGACCCCCGCCAAGGGGCAGCTATTGCTCGAGGTGCTCAGGTGTGGCATCTGCGGATCCGACTTGCACGCCCGCCGCCACTGCGACGAGCTCGCCGACGTGATGGCCGAGTCCGGGTACGACGCGTTCATGCGGTCGGATCAGCGCGTCGTGTTCGGTCATGAATTCTGCGGCGAGGTACTCGATTACGGACCCGGCACCCGGAAGGCCCCGCGGCCCGGCACACGGGTCGTGGCCCTGCCGCTGCTGCGGCGCGGCAAAGAGGTACACGGGATCGGACTCTCGACGATGGCGCCCGGCGCCTACGCCGAACAGTTGCTCGTTGAGCGGTCGTTGACGTTCGCCGTCCCCAACGGGCTGTCCCCCGACGTCGCCGCGCTGACCGAGCCGATGGCCGTCGCCTGGCACGCCGTCCGGCGCGGCGAGGTGGGCAAAGGCGACGTCGCGATCGTCATCGGTTGCGGGCCAATCGGTCTCGCGGTGATCTGCATGCTCAAGTCGCACGGTGTACGCACCGTGATCGCGAGCGACTTCTCACCTGGCCGCCGGGCGCTGGCGACGGCCTGCGGGGCAGATATCGTCGTCGACCCCGCACAGGAGTCGCCATATGCCACGGACGCGGGCCGCAAACACCTGCACGGCATCCTGGAGGCGTTCGATCTTGCGGTCGGAACGATCGAACGGCTGCAGCGCCTTCGGCTGCCGTGGTGGCATCTCTGGCGCGCCGCCGAGGCCGCCGGCGCGGCGACGCCCAAGCATCCCGTCATCTTCGAGTGCGTCGGCGTGCCCGGGATTATCGACGGCATCATCGCCGGCGCGCCGCTGTTTTCGCGCGTCGTCGTCGTCGGCGTCTGTATGGGTGCCGACCACATCCGTCCGGCGATGGCGATCAACAAAGAGATAGACCTGCGGTTCGTGCTCGGCTACACGCCGCTCGAGTTCCGCGATACGTTGCATATGCTCGCCGACGGCAAGGTCAACGTCGAGCCGCTGATCACCGGGACGGTCGGGCTGTCGGGCGTCGAGGCCGCGTTCGACGCGCTCGGTGACCCCGAGGCGCACGCGAAGATCCTGATCGATCCCAAGAGCGACGCTAAGCGGCCGGCCTGATTTCCAGGCCGACGTGCACCTTGTCGATGCCGCCCCGCACGATCGAATGGGCATAGAACCACCAGGCGTGATACCAGTACCGTTTGAGCACGGCGTTGTAGACGCGCCGCGTCTCGGACTTCGGCAGGACCCGGGCCACGCCCTCGACCGGTTCGCTCTTCGGCTTGCCGAGCGATCCGCTCCTGGCGATCGTCACCCGCGGCGTGTTGTTGATCCGCTTGACCTTCCAGGAGCCGTCGTCGGTGATGACCAGAAGCTTGTCGCCTTCTGGCACACCCCAGATCGCCGTCGGTTTCGGGCGGCCGTCCTTGGTGAACGTCGTCAGGAGCAGGTACTTGGACTGGATGATGTCCCGGAAGCTGGCGGCCACGCTGTGATCCTTCACTTTCTGAAATGTTCGGTCAAACAGTTCCCCGCCGCTCCATCTTCTAATCATGGGCGTTGTTGATTCCCGGTGACCGCCCAACTTAGGGTCCGGTGATGGCCAGGGACTCGACGACCCGCGACTTGCTCATCGACGCAACGATCCAGATCATGGTCGACGAGGGCTATGCGGCGGCGACTTCGCGCCGGGTGGCGGCAAAGGCCGGCGTGAAACCGGCCCTGGTGCATTACTACTTCCCCACCATGGACGAGCTGTACCTCGACGTGTTCCGCCGCGGCGCGGCGGCCTATCTCGAGCGCCAAGATCAGGCGCTGGCCTCCGACCGTCCCCTGCATGCCCTGTGGCGAACCCTCATCGAGCCGAAGGACGCCCGGCTGCTGCAGGAGTTCATGGGCCTGGCCAACCACCGCAAGGACATTCGGGCCGAGATCGCGGCGTGGTCCGAACGGTGGCGGAGCCGGCAGATCGCCGCACTCAACCACGTTGTCCGCGAGAATGCGCTGGATGTCGCGGAATTCCCGCCCGCCGGCCTCGCGGTTGTTATTGCCGCCGTCGGCCAGACCCTCATCATGGAAGGTTCCCTCGGCGCGACGCGCGGCCACGACGAGGCCATCGCGCTCGTCAGCCGGCTCATCGACCGGTTCGAGGCGCCTGACTCAGGGCAGCACCACCTCTAGCCGCTCCCAACCGCGCACCGTCGAGGTCGGTGCGAGTTTCGCTGTCTCGTAGTCGATTCCCCATTCGGGCCAGCGGTTGAGCATCTCGTCCAGCGCGACTCGGCCCTCGAGACGGGCGAGGTTGGCGCCGAGGCAGTAGTGCACACCCTTCCCGAACGTGATGTGCGAGATGTTGTCCCGCCGGATGTCGTAGCTGTCCGGGTCGGCGTAGCGGCGGGGGTCGCGATTGGCGGCGCCGAAGAGCAGCAGCATGGCGCTGCCCGCCGGAACCGTCGTGCCGTAGCACTCGAAATCCCTGGCCATCCAACGCGCGACGTGCGGTCCCGTCGGTTCGAATCGCAGCGTCTCGTCGACGGTGCGGGTCAACAGCGACCTGTCCTCATAGACCGCGCGGCGCTGGTCGGGATGCTCGGCGAGCACCTTGGCCAGCCAGCCGATCAGCCGGCCGGTCGTCTCGTTGCCGGCGCCGGCGACCACCTGCGTGTAATGCAGCACCTCCTTGCGCGTCAGTTTGCGGTGCACCCCGTCCTCGTCGTCGAACTCGACGTTGAGCAACGTCGTCATCAGGTCATCGGACGGGTTCTTGGACCGCCATTCCACGTAGTCGGCGTAGATCCGGCCGTCAGCGATCGAGTCGGCGTCGGCGACCTTCAACGGAGCGCCCGGCTTGGTTCGCAGGTTGGCGTCGTTCGCGTCGCGCACCGAGACCTGTTCGGATTCCGGGATTCCCAGCAGCATCCCGATCACCCGCATCGGCATCATCGAGGCCAGCTCCGCGATGATGTCGAAGCTCGACGAGCCGACGAGCGGGTCCAGGCACCGCACGCAGTATTGCCGGATCTGGTCCTCGAGTTCGGCCATCCGGCGGGGCGTGAACACGCGAGACATCAGTCCGCGCAACCGTGTGTGTTCGGGCGGATCCTGGAACATCATGACCCCGCCGGGCATCTCGAATTTCGACTGGATCAGCTCGAGGATGTCGCTGCGCCGGTTGGAGAACGCCTCCCAGTTGGCCAGCGCCCGTTCGACGTCGGAATGCCTTGACAGCGCCCAGAAGTCGTAGCGGTCGTTGTAATAGATGGGCGCCTCGTCGCGCAGCCGCGCGTAGGTCGGATACGGATCGGCGATGATGCCGGTGTCGTAAGGGTCGTAGTAGACGGACGTCTCGCTGGTGACGGTCATTCGTTCCTCTATTTCAGGCAGCTGCCGGCATCCACCGGCAGCGCGACGCCGGTGATGTAGCGCGCTTCGTCGGAGGCCAGGAACAGCACGGCGTTGCTGATGTCCTCGGGCGTCACCCAAGGGATGGGCAGGTAGTGGAAGCTCTGGCACACCGGCGCGAGGTCGTCGGGTCCGGGGTTCTCCAGTTCGGGCCGGAAAGCGCGGTACGTGGCCTCGTTCAGCAGAAGGGGCGAGCTCGTGTGAGTCGGGAGGACGGCGTTGACCCTGATCATGTGCTGGCCCAATTCGACTGCGAACGAACGCATCAGGCCGATGACCCCATGTTTGGCCGCGACGTAGTGGCCGACGTGTGGGTAGGCCTTGGCCCCCGCCACCGACGACGTCAGGACGATGGAGCCCCCGCGGCCACCGTTCAGGACGTGCGGAACCCCTGCCTTCACCGTCTTCCAGACGCCGCTGAGGTTGACGTCGATCATCTCCTGCCACAGCGGCTCAGGGGTCTTGTGCAGCTTTCCCGCCGTCGTCCCGATGCCGGCGTTGGCGACTATGACATCGAGGCGTCCCAGCTGTTCGACGCCGCTGTCCACCGCGGCGCGCAGCCCGTCGAAATCGCGGACGTCGACTTCGGCGGTGACGATCCGGCCTCCGGCGTCCTTGACCAAGCCGGCGGTCTCGTCGAGATCCTCGGGGGTGGCGCCCTCCACGGGTGGCGCCTCGAACTTGCGGCAGATGTCGACGGCGATGATGTCCGCGCCTTCGCGCGCGAGCCGGACGGCGTGACTCCTGCCCTGTCCGCGCGCCGCGCCGGTCACGAACGCGACTTTGCCGTCCATCCGGCCCATCGTCACCTCCAAGCGCCGCCTTTTTGGGCGATCGCCCAAATTTGTGGCGCAACCATGTGTAGCAGCAGGCAGATCGGTCAGTCAAGGCGTCCACGAGGGATGATGACCGCGTGACGTACAGCAAGGACACGACGGGGCTGGTGTTGATCGATCCTTACAACGACTTCATCTCCCCGGGCGGCAAGGTCTGGGAGCGCCTGAAAGGCGTCATCGAGGGCAACGGCTGCGTCACCCACATGAAGCGGGTGCTCGACGCGGCCCGCGGGGCGGACATCCGCGTCTTTTATGCGCTGCATCGCCGATACCGCCCCGGCGATTACGAGACGTGGAAACACATCGCGCCGGTGCAGAAGGCGGCGTGGTCACGCAAGACCTTCGAATTCGGCACCTGGGGCGGTGAGCTTCGCACCGGGTTCGAGCCGCAGCCCGGTGACGTCGTCGCCCACGAGCATTGGTGTTCGAGCGGTTTCGCCAACACCGACCTGGACCTGCAGCTCAAGAGGCACGGCGTTCATCGGCTCATCGTCATGGGACTCATCGCCCACACCTGCCTCGAAGCCACGGTTCGCTACGGCGCGGAGCTCGGGTACGAGGTAACGGTGGTGCGCGACGGGACGGCGGACTACTCGGAGGTCGAGATGCGCGCCGCACTCGAGGTCAACATTCCGAACTACGCGACCGCGATCGTGTCCGCGGACGAGGTGATCGCCTCGATCGCGGCCAGTGTTCCGAATCTGTGAAGATTTGCCGCACGGGTGTGAAGGCTTCGTTAAGAACGCGGCACGCGCCGGGCCGGACCGGCACCGTAGAGGCATGACGCTCTTCGAGCTGCTTCCGTCGCTGAGGCACGGGCTGAACCCGCATCTCGATCGCGCGATCTGGCCGCTGAGCGCCTACGTTGACGACCTGGGCCGGCTCTGCGTGGGCGACGTGGCCGCCGACGACCTCGCCGCCGAATTCGGCACGCCCGCGTACGTGGTGGACGAAGAGGATTTCCGGGCCCGGATTCGGGGCTATCGCGCGACACTGCCCGACGCCGAGCTGATCTACGCCGGGAAGGCGCTGTTGAGCGTCGACGTGGCCCGCTGGGCCGCGGACGAAGGGGCCGGCGTGAACGTCGCCTCGGCCGGTGAGCTGGCCACCGCGCTGGCCGCCGACGTCCCCCCGTCGCAGATCATCCTGGATGGGGTGATCACCGCGGCCGAGCTGTGCGACGCGATCGCCGCCGGTGTCGGACGGATCGTCATCGATACGCCCAGCGAGGTCTCACTCCTGGCCTGCCGGGTGCGTCACCGTCAGCGCGTCCTGGTGGGGGTCATCCCCGACGTCGGGGCGATCGACCAGAAATTCGGCTTCGCGCTATCCGGCGGCCAGGCTGCCGGCGCGCTGAGGCGTGTCCTGGATCAGCCGTGGCTGGATTTGGTGGGGCTGCACTGCCGGCTCGGGTCACAGCTCACCGACGCCTCGCTCTACGGTGAGGCGATCCGCCAGATGATCGGTGTGATGGCCGAGGTCCGCGACCGCCATCAGGTCGTGCTCAGTGAACTCAATCTGGGCGGTGGGCATGCAGTCCCGTACCTCCCGGGCGACCCCGAACTCGACGTACGTGCGCTGGGAACCGTCATCGACGGTGCGCTGGAATCGGCTTGTGGCGAGCACGAATTCCCTCGCCCGCGAATTGTGATCGAGCCGGGCCGCGCCATCGCCGCGCGGGCCGGGATGATGCTCTGCCGGGTGATCGCCGTAAAACGTCAGCCCGGAGGGCACACCTTCGTCGCGGTGGACGGCGGGTCGAGTGACATCCACGGCATGGAGCGGCCCGGCGCGAAATACACGGTGGCGCTGGCCAATCGGCACCCTCCAAGCGTCACCGCACCGGTCACCGTCGTCGGCCGGCACGGCGACGGTCGCGAAATCGCCCGCGACGTCGAGCTGCCCGCGGACATCCGCCCGGGAGATCTGCTGGCCGTCGCGTGCACCGGTGCCTACCAGCACTCGATGGTGCCGAGCCACAGCATGGTGGGCCGCCCGCCCCTGGTCGCGGTCTCCGGTGGCAAGTCGCGTGAACTTGTGCGTAGAGAAACCGTCGCCGACCTGCTGGCGCGCGACCGGGGCTGGACCGGTCAGTGATGGTGTCCCGCACGGACCTTCGTGCGCGCCCCGACCGGCTGCGCGTCACGGCGGCGTATACCGTCATGCTGCTCGCCGTCTCGGTCACCCTGTCGGCGCTGGGCGGGCACACCCGCGCCGCGGTGGTAAGGGATATGAGCACCAACCTGCACAACCTGGCGCACGGCAACCTGGGCAGCCTGGTCGGCAGCGCGTTCGTCAGCGACGGCGGCGATGTCTTCCTCTGGCTGCCGGGCCTGGTGTGCCTGCTGGCGCTGGGTGAACTCATCTGGCGCGGGCGAGGTTTGCTGATCACCTTCGCCGTCGGCCACATCGGCGCCACCGTGATCGTCGCGGTGGGGCTGGTGGCCGCGGTGGAAACGGGATGGCTCCCGTTCTCGGTGGCGCGCGCCACCGACGTCGGGATCAGCTACGGCGCGGTGTGCGTGCTGGGCGCCCTGACCGCATCGATACCGGCCCGCTGGCGCCCGGCCTGGATCGGGTGGTGGCTCGGCGTCGCGTTGATGGCGACGCTCGACGCGGATTTCACCGCGTTCGGTCACGTTCTGGCGCTGCTCCTTGGCATGGGGTTGGCGTTTTGGTTGCCGGCCATCGAGCACTGGACGCCCGTGCACGCGACCCTGCTGGCCGTCGGCGCCGCCTTCGGCTATTTCGTGTTGTCGGGATGGTCGTCGTCGGTGGCTCCCGTCGCCGGATTGACGGGTGTCTTGATCGCCTCGCTCCTGGCCGCCAGGGTGATGCGGCCTACCGCTGCTTAGTGATCAACCGGTCACCGTTTCGACCTGGTAGCGGCTCGCCGTCCAGGGCGGGGAATCGGGCGCGGGCGTAAGGGTGATGGTCAGTTGCGCCTTGCCGGCAGTCACCGGTGGCGGCAAGAGGTAGGTGTCGTCGAGCCAGCGGTGAATACCGTTGTTCCGCGGCTGAAGCCAGGTCCCGACGGGGACGCCGTCGACCGCGACGTCCGCGCGTTGGAATCCGTTCGCTTGGTCGGATGTGCGACGCAGCAGGATGCCTCGGTTGTCCGGGTCGGTTTCGACGTGGAACGTGATCGCGGCCGCGGTGGCGCGCACCGACCCGATGACCGGACGGGTGTCTTCGCTGCCCTCGTATTCGCTGACCAGTAGTTGATCGGCGGCGTCGGCGTCAGCGTAGCCGTGCAGCAGTCGGCTGACCGGATCGCTGGGTCGGACATCGTCCCCGGCGGTCAGGGCGTCGTTGGGTTGCGTGTAAAGGAAAGCGGTTGAGCTGTAATCGGGTTGGACCATGTTCCGCTTGCCGTGCTCGATGCCGAAGCGGATCGCGGAGTGGTAGTCGACGGCGTCGGCCAACATGAGCCGGTAGACGGCGACGCAATAGTCGGCGCAGCCGCCGGCCACCGTGCGTTGGTCGGGTTGACCCGTGAGCGGGTCACTGAATCGAGTGCCGTCCTTGAAATACCAGCCGCCCTCGTAAAGGTCCTCGGTGCCGGTGCCGTACCACTGGGGCGACGCGGCACCGTCGGTGTAGACACGCTCCGCCCCTTCGAGGAAGTATGGGGCGCTGTCACTGAACGCGGTTTTGATTCGGGAACCGCGAATGGTGTGGCTGACGCCGACGAACTTCCCGTGGCCCTGTTCGTCGGCGAACAACCAGTCCTGGCCGAAGGTGGTCGGCGCGGCGTGGGAGCGGGCGGTGAAGTAGCCGGCGCGTCCGCCCGCCAACGCGGACTCCCACTCGGGGTCGGGCTCGGTTGCCACGTCGCTGCCGATTTTGGCCACGGGGTCGCCGGTGGTGTTCACGAGCGTGATGCGAGCCGCATGCGCGAATGGCATCGGCCACCACGCGGACAGCGACAGCGATCCCCCGGGTTGCGGAACCGCGGAGAACATCAGCGACCGTACCGTCACGGCGCCCAACCCGGCCCCGAAGAACTCCCCGAGCGGGGAGTCGACCATGGTCCGGCCATCGAATTCCATCTGCAGCCGCACGCCGTTCAGGAGCTGATCGGTCGGTTCCGGCAGCTGCAGTTGCAACGCCGAGATGCTACCCGGGCCTGCAGATTCCGCGATGGTCGCCGCGGCACCGGGGAGAAGATCGACAACCCGGTTGTCGTGAACCGGACTCGCCGCCGAGGG
>NZ_LZJJ01000559.1:0-14760 GCF_001667625.1 Mycobacterium sp. E1715 | reverse complement strand
TGGCCTTCATGGTGGCGCTGGTCGGCCTCGCGGATTTCGGCCTCACCAAGCTCGTGCTGCTGGTGTTCGGCTGAGCGATGGATAGAGAGGACTGAAAACCGTGACTACCTTCGACGGTGACACGTCCGCGGGTGAAGCGGTCGACGTAGAAGAGCGCACCGAGGACGCCGAGACCACGGAAACCTCGGCGGCCGAAGCCCCCGAGGAGTCGACCGAAGAGGTCGACCCGGCGGCCGCGCTCAAGGCGGAGCTGCGCAGCAAGCCGGGTGACTGGTACGTGATCCACTCCTACGCGGGATACGAGAACAAGGTCAAAGCCAATCTCGAGACCCGCGTGCAAAACCTGGACGTCGGCGACTACATCTTCCAGGTCGAGGTGCCCACCGAAGAGGTCACCGAGATCAAGAACGGCCAGCGCAAGCAGGTCAACCGCAAGGTGCTGCCGGGCTACATCCTGGTGCGCATGGACCTGACCGACGACTCGTGGGCCGCGGTCCGCAACACCCCGGGCGTCACCGGGTTCGTCGGCGCGACGTCGCGGCCGTCGGCCCTGACGCTTGACGACGTGGTCAAGTTCCTGCTGCCGCGTGGCGCGGCCAAGAAGGCCGCCAAGGGCGCGGCCACCACCGCCGCCGCCGCCGAGGCCGGCGGGCTGGAGCGGCCGGCCGTCGAGGTCGACTACGAGGTCGGCGAGTCGGTGACGGTCATGGACGGGCCGTTCGCGACCTTGCCCGCGACCATCAGCGAGGTCAACGGCGAGCAGCAGAAGCTCAAGGTGCTGGTGTCGATCTTCGGCCGCGAGACGCCGGTGGAATTGACGTTCAGCCAAGTTTCGAAGATTTAGAACGTTAGCTAGGAAGGAACACCAACACCCATGGCCCCGAAGAAGAAAGTCGTTGGGCTGATCAAGCTGCAGATCGTGGCCGGGCAGGCCAACCCCGCCCCGCCGGTCGGACCCGCGCTCGGCCAGCACGGCGTCAACATCATGGAGTTCTGCAAGGCCTACAACGCTGCCACGGAGAACCAGCGCGGCCAGGTCATCCCGGTGGAGATCACGGTCTACGAGGACCGCAGCTTCACCTTCGCGCTCAAGACGCCGCCGGCCGCCAAGCTGCTGCTCAAGGCCGCGGGCGTGGGCAAGGGCTCGGCCGAGCCGCACAAGACCAAGGTCGCCAAGGTCACCTGGGACCAGGTTCGCGAGATCGCCGAGACCAAGAAGACCGACCTCAACGCCAACGACATCGACGCGGCCGCCAAGATCATCGCCGGCACCGCCCGGTCGATGGGGATCACCGTCGAATAGGGACGAACACAGCTAGACGTGGGAGGGCCAGCTTCGGCCCGACTAACCACAACCAACCACGAGATTGGATTGATCGAATGAGCAAGAACAGCAAGGCATACCGCGCCGCCGCCGAGAAGGTGGACCGCAACAACCTGTACAGCCCGCTGGAGGCGGCCAAGCTCGCCAAGGAGACCGCGTCGGCCAAGCAGGACGCGACGGTCGAGGTGGCGATCCGGCTCGGCGTCGACCCGCGCAAGGCGGACCAGATGGTCCGCGGCACGGTCAACCTGCCGCACGGCACCGGTAAGACCGCCCGGGTCGCGGTGTTCGCGGTCGGCGACAAGGCCGAGCAGGCGCAGGCCGCCGGGGCCGACATCGTCGGCAGCGACGACCTGATCGAGAAGATCCAGGGCGGCTTCCTGGACTTCGACGCCGCGATCGCGACGCCCGACCAGATGGCCAAGGTCGGGCGCATCGCCCGTGTCCTGGGCCCGCGCGGCCTGATGCCCAACCCCAAGACGGGTACCGTCACCCCGGACGTCGCGAAGGCGGTGGCCGACATCAAGGGCGGCAAGATCAACTTCCGCATCGACAAGCAGGCCAACCTGCACTTCGTCATCGGCAAGGCGTCCTTCGACGAGAAGGCCCTCGCGGAGAACTACGGCGCCGCCCTCGACGAGGTGCTGCGGCTCAAGCCGTCCGCCTCGAAGGGCCGTTACCTGAAGAAGATCACCGTGTCGACGACCACGGGCCCGGGCATCCCGGTGGACCCGTCGGTCACCCGGAACTTCGCCGAGGCCTGAGTCGCGGGGCGGCTACCCGCCGCACTCAGCGATGCGCCGCCGCAGGAACTCGCGGCTCGGCTCGGAACCGTTGACCGCCAACGCTTCTCGGTACCAGATGACGGCATCGGCTGGCCTGCCGGCGCGCCGCAGCAGGTCGGCGCGCACCGTCGCGACCAGGTTGGAGCGGCTTAACCGGGCGTCGTGCGCCACCTCATCCAGGGCGGCCAGGCCGGCGTCCGGGCCGTCGCGGAATCCGACCGCCAGGGCGCGGTTGGCGCGCACGACCGGCGAATCGGTCAGCCGCACCAACCGGTCGTAGGCCGCGCAGATGGTGGCCCAGTCCGTCTTCTCCCAGGAGGGCGCCGTCGCGTGCACCGCGGCGATCACCGCCTGCGGGAGGTAGGGGCCGGTCGATCCCTCGGCCAGGCGAAGCCGATCCAGGCCCCGGGCGATGCGGCCGCGGTCCCACCGGCGGCGGTCCTGCTCCTCGAGCGGCACCAGCATCCCGGTGTCGCCCACCCGCGTGGCTCGCCGCGAATCGTGCAGCAGCATCAGGGCGGCCAGCGCGTGGGCCTCGGGTTCCTGCGGCATCAGCGCGCACAACTCGCCAGCCAGCCGGATCCCCTCGTCGCACAGTTCGTCGCGGATCGCCGACGGGCCGGCCGTCGACCAATACCCCTCGGTGAACACCGAATACACGCAACCCAGCACGTGCGGGGTGCGCTCACCCAGCAGCTCGGCCGGCGGCACCCGCAGCGGGATGTTCGCGTGCCGAATCTTGCTCTTGGCGCGCGTGATCCGCTGGCCGATCGCCGCGTCGGTCTGCAACAGCGCGCGGGCGATCTCGGTGACGGTCAACCCCGACACCAGCCGCAGGGTTAGCGCCAGCTGCGACTGGCGGTCCAGGGCGGGGTGCGCGCAGGTGAACATCATCCGCAGTTCGTCGTCGCGCACCGGAGACGGGTCGGTGTGATCGGTGCGCGCCCGGATTTCGTCGATCACGGCCGCCAATTCCTTTCCGGGGCGGATGGTTTCGCGACGCAGGCGATCGCGCGCCCGGTTGCGGGCGACGGTCACCAGCCAGCCGCCGGGATTGTCCGGCGGACCGTCGCGGCCCCAGCTGCGAAGCGCCTCGGCGCAGGCTTCCTGGACGGCGTCCTCCGCGACGGTGAGGTCGCCGGACCACCGCGCGAGCGCGGCGACGGCGGGCCCCCATTCCCGACGAAAGACGCCGTCCAGGTCGGACACCGGCGTCGCTCAGAGCCCCGAGAGCCCAGCCAGCTGCCGCACCTGCACCGTCGAGGCGGGGATCATCGACGCCAGCTTGACGGCCTCTTCGCGGTCCGCGGCACTCAACAGGTAGATCCCGGTGGCGATTTCGGCGCCCTCCACGTAGGGACCGTCGGTGATCAAAACCTCGCCGTCGCGCACCCGCACGGTCGTCGCCGTGGACCGATCGTGCAACGCGGCGCCGCCGATGATGTGATCACCCGCGGCCGCGTGGAGATCGGCGTGCTTCGCCGCCACCGCCTCCCACTCCGGTGTGCCCGGGGTGTGCGCGGATTCGGCCGGCTCCAGAAGCAGCGCGAGCCAGTCGTTGCCGGTGAGCTCGCGGGACAGCTCGACCGAGTGCACCGTGGGCCACACCTCGACCGCGCCGAACGTGGCGAGCGGGACGTCGCGCGCCAACGCCAGCGCCTCGTCGAGGTTTTCGGCCTCGAACAGGTAGAAGCCGCAGGCCACCTCGGCCGATTCGGCGAAGGGTCCGTCGGTGACCACCGGCGCGTCCGGGCCCCCGGTGATGACCGCCGCGGCGGCGGCGGGCGCCAGGGCGTCCCCGGATTTGATCGCCGCGCCGGCCTTGGCGTGGAACTTCCCCCAGGCGGCCATCGCGTCCGGGCCTTCGGGCGCGCGATCTTGTTCCCTGCTGATCAACAAGGCGAAGTACTGCATGTCTCGTCACCTCCAGATAGCGAGCGAAGCCCCGTGCTCCACTCTCTACCTATCCGACGAACGACGCAGCCCTAATCCGACAGGGGCGGCGAAAATCAGCTGACGGCTCCCGGCTTCAGGTACGTCACCAGGCTGACGTCGAGCGCCTCGTCGGTGAAGTAGTGCTCGCACCCGCGCAGGTACTTGATGTAGCGGTTGTAGACCTCTTCGGAGGTCACCTCGATGGCCTTGTCCTTGTTCGCCTCGAGGTTGTCACCCCAGATGTGCAGCGTCTTGATGTAGTGCGGACGCAGCGAAAGCGGTTCGGGCACAACGAAGCCCGCCTTCTCGCCGTGGTCGACCATCATTTGGGTGGACGGCAGCCGGCCACCCGGGAAGATCTCGGTGATGATGAACTTGATGAACCGCGCCGTCTCGAAGGTCAGCTTCTTGCCGCGGGCGGCCAGTTCGTACGGGTGGAAGCTGACACTGCTCTGCACGGTCATCCGGCCGTCCTCGGGCATGATGTCGAACGTCCGCTTGAAGAAGTCGTCGTAGTTCTCGTGCCCGAAGTGCTCGAAGGCCTCGATCGACACGATGCGGTCGACGGGCTCGTTGAAGTCCTCCCAGTTCTGCAGCCGGACCTGGCGCGAACGGTCGCTGTCGATCGACGCCAACACCTGCTCGCAGCGGGCGTGCTGGTTCTTGGACAGCGTCAGACCGATGACGTTGACGTCGAACCGCTCGACGGCGCGCTTCATGGTGGTGCCCCAGCCGCAGCCGATGTCCAGCAGGGTCATGCCCGGCTTGAGGTCCAGCTGGTCCAGGTTCAGGTCGATCTTGGCGTATTGCGCCTCTTCCAGCGTCATGTCGTCGCGCGCGAAGTAGGCGCAGCTGTAGGTCCGCGTCGGGTCCTGGAACAGGGCGAAGAAGTCGTCGGAGACGTCGTAGTGCGCCTGGATGTCCTCGGGAGCCGTCCGAATCTTCGTCGGGCTAGCCGGTTGATCAGCCATTAGTCTTGTTCTCCTGGATGAAGTTCACTGCGTATTTCCCGCGCACTTGCCTCGGGTGTGACGTGCAACGATACCCAACCTTACTTTTGCAGCGTGAATTGGTTGCAGTCGATGTAGCCCGTACGGAAAGCCCTGGCACAGCCCGTCAGGTACCGCATGTAGCGCTCGTACACCTCCTCGGACTGGATCTCGACGGCCTCCTCCCTGCGCGCTCGCAGGGCCTCAGCCCACAGATCGAGGGTCCTGGCGAAGTCGGCCCGTAGCGACTGCACGCGGGTGACCCCGAAGCCGACCTTCGCCGCGTGCTGCTCGATGGTTTCGATCATCGGCAGGCGGCCGCCCGGGAAGATGTCGGTCACGATGAACCTGATGAACTTGGCGACCTCGATCGTCAGCGGCAGGCCGCGCTCGATGACCTGCTTTCCGTGCAACCCGGTGATCGAGTGCAGCAGCATCACGCCGTCGCCGGGCAGCGAGGTGTAGGCGAACTTGAAGAAGTCGTCGTAGCGGTGAAAGCCGAAGTGCTCCAACGCCTCGATGGTGACGATGCGGTCCACCGGTTCGCTGAACTCGGACCAGTCGCACAGCAGTACCCGCCGCGACCGGTGGGTGTCGATCCCGTCGAGCATCTGCTGGCAGAATGCGTGCTGGTTCCTGGACAGGGTCAACCCGACGACGTTGACGTCGTAGCGCTCCACGGCGCGTTTGAGCGCCGAACCCCAGCCGCAGCCGACGTCGAGCAGGGTCATCCCCGGCTGGAGCCCGAGCTTGTCCAGGGTCAGGTCGAGCTTGGCCAGCTGCGCTTCCTGAAGGGTCATGTCCGCGCGGGGGAAGTACGCGCAGCTATATGTCCGGGTCGGATCCTGGAAGAGCGCGAAGAATTCGTTCGAGAGGTCGTAGTGCGCCCGCACGTCGTCCGAGTTGGATCGCGCACGCGCAGCGCCGGCCGGGTTGTCAGACATCTGTCCTCCCCAGGGGACGGGCACCGATGGGGTGGCCGCCCACTCGGGGACGGTACTCGCCGGGGACCCGAAACGGCGCAGCGGCGCGCGCGTGCGCCGGAGTTTTTGCGCGCCGGCCGCTACTTGGTGAGCGTGTATTGGGCGACGTTCGAGATGCCCTTGCGGAACAGGTCCGCGCAGCCGGTCAGGTAGCGCATGAAGCGGTCGTAGACCTCGACGGACTGGATGGCGATGGCCTGTTCGCGGTTGGCCTCCAGATTGGCGGCCCAGGTGTCCAGCGTCCGGGCGTAATGCGGCTGCAGGTATTGGACCTGCTCGATCGAGAAGCCGCTGGCTTGCGCGAGGTCGACGATATCGGTCTCGCCGCACATCTGGCCGCCGGGGAAGATTTCCTTTCCCAGGAAATGGAAGAAACGCAGATCCGACATCGTGATTTGAATGCCGCGATCCTTCCACGACGACTGCGGATAGGTGAAGATGCTGTGCATCATCATCCGGCTGTTATCGGGCAGCGTCTTGTACGCCCAATCCCAGAAGGCGGGCCAGCGTTCCTTTTTGAAGGCGTCGAAGGCCTCGAAGCTCATGATCCGGTCGACCTGCTCGTCGAATTCTTCCCAGCCCTGCAGCCGGGCCTCGGCCCGCCGCGTCGTTCCGATCGCGGCCAGCCTCTCCTTGGTGCGGGCGTAATGGTTGCGGCTGAGCGTGATGCCGATGACGTTGACGTCGTACTTCTCGACCGCGCGGACCACGGCCCCGCCCCAGCCACAACCGACGTCGAGCACCGTCATTCCCGGCTCGAGCTTCAGCTTGTCCAGCCCCAGGTCGAGCTTGGCCAGCTGCGCCTCTTCCAGCGTCATGTCGTCGTTTTTGTAGTACGCGCAGGTGTACACCATGTTGGGGTCGAGAAACAGCGCGAAGAAGTCGTCTGAAATGTCGTAGGTTGCCTGCGACTCTTCGTAATACGGCTTCAGCTTGGCCATTGGTGGACCCACCTCCTTTGACAACCGTACAACCCGGCGACTCGGACTGAGATCGTAGGGGAAGCGTTTCGTTCGAGTGATTTTGGCTCAGCTCGCCTTGGCGAAGTTGCTCGTCAGCACGCCGATCACCTGATCCCACAACTGCTGTGGCAGATCATGTCCCATCCCGTCGAATAACACCAATCGAGCGCCGTCGATGGCCCTGGCCACCGCGCGGCCCCCGAAGGGGCGCATCAGCTTGTCGGCCCGGCCGTGGATCACCACGGTCGGTGCGGCGGTGCGCCGGTTGTAGTGCTTCAGGCTGCCGCTGCCCAGCACGGCGTCGAAGTGCCGGGCGACACCCCACGGGTAGTAGCTGCGTTCGTAGCTCTCGATGGCCTCGGCCCGCAGCTGCTCCTCGGGCGCCAGGTAGCGCTGGCTGCCGATGATCTTGCTGACCCGGATCGCGTTGTCGACGATCACGTCGCGTGGCGAGTCCGGCGCCGGGCCCTTGATCAGCGCGAGCAACTGGCGGGGGCCGGGCGGCGGCAGGCAGGCCGAATTGTTGCTGGAGAAGATGACGCCCAGGGTCTTGGTCCGCTCGCGGAATCGTGCGGCGAAGATCTGGGCGATCATGCCGCCCATCGACGCACCCACGATGTGTGCGTGCTCGATCCCCAGGTGATCCAGGACGGCCGCGGCGTCGTCGGCCATGTCCTCGAGCTTGTACGGCGCGTCGCTCGGCAGCCCCAGCCAGGAGCGGGCCAACCGCGTCACCAGCGGCTGGCCCGAACCGCGGTGCCGGGTCTTACTCGACAGGCCGACGTCGCGGTTGTCGTACCGGATCACGCGCAGCCCGTGGTCGACCAGCCGCTCGCAGAAGGCGGTTCGCCACAGCACCAGCTGGGCGCCCAGCCCCATGATCAGCAGCACGGGCGGGTGGTCGATGTCGCCCATGTCCTCGTAGTACAGCTTCACCTCGCCGTCCGAGGTGGCGTGCCCGGTGCGGACCTCCATCAGACCTCTTCTGACTGGTGCTCGCGGCTCACCTCGACCATGAAGTTCGCGAAGTAGCCGGTCAGCTGCGGGTCGGACATCATCTGCCACTTCGGCGCCAGCAGCTTCATGTATCGCTCGACGTAGAGGAACTGCTTGCCGATCAGCACCAGCTCGCGGGGCAGCTTCACGTCGTAGGCGTCGGCCAGGGCCGACAGCTGCCGCCCGATGTCGGCGTAGGACATGTCGCCCAGCGTCTGCATGGTCAGCGGGGTGGCGAAGCGCTCCAGGTCCTTGGCGGCCTGGGCCTCGGGCTTCATGGTGCCGACGGCGCCCATCAGCACCACGATCTTGCCCGCCGCGGCGTGGTCCTTCTTCACCAGCAGCGCGTACACCAGCTCGCGCAGCAGCCAGCGGGTGCGGGGATCGATGCGGCCCATGATCCCGAAGTCGAAGAACACGATGCGGCCCTCGTCGTCGACGTAGAGGTTGCCCGCGTGCAGGTCGCCGTGGAACAGTCCGTGCCGCAGCCCGCCCTCGAACAGCGAGAACAGCAGCGCCTTGACCAGCTCGGTCCCGTCGAACCCGGCCTTGCGGACGGCGGCGACGTCGTCGATGCGGATGCCCTGCACCCGCTCCATCGTCAGCACCCGGTCGCTGGTGAAGTCCCAGAACACCTGCGGCACCCGGATGTTGCGGCCCAGCGGCGAGGCGTGCAGGTGTGATACCCACGCCTCCATCGACTGCGCCTCGAGGCGGAAGTTCAGCTCCTCGGCCAGGTTGTCGGAGAAGTCGGCGACCACGTCCTGCGCGGAGAGCCGGCGGCCCAGCTTGGCCAGCTCGACGGCCTGGGCGAAGCGCTTGAGGATCTGCAGGTCGGCCGCGACGCGGCGGCGGATGCCCGGGCGCTGGATCTTGACGACGACCTCTTCCCCCGTGTGCAGCGTCGCGTAATGCACCTGGGCGATGGACGCCGACGCGAACGGCTCCTCCTCCCACTTGGCGAACAGCTCGGCGGGGTCGCCGCCGAGTTCCTCGACGAGCAGCTTGTGCACCTCCTCGGTGTCGGCGGGCGGCACCCGGTCGAGCAGGCCGCGGAACTCGCGGGACAGCGATTCGCCGAACGCCCCGGGGCTGGACGCGATGATCTGCCCGAATTTCACATACGTCGGGCCGAGGTCGGCGAAGGTCTGCGGGAGCTGCTTGATCACCTTCTGCTGCCACGGACCCTTGCCCGGCAGCTTGGTGATGACGCGCGCGGCGGTGCGGGTGACCTGCCAACCGGTGACGGCCACCCGGGCCGCTTCGATCGGCAGCGGCACCCGGTCAAGCCTGGCCACGTCTCGATGTTTGGTAGAGCTCATTCCAGCAGTCTGCCAAATCGGCGGTGTCGAGGCCCAATTCGCTGTGACGGCGCTCACCGAAAACTGCGGAGCGCCGAGCGTGCATTCATGGCGACAAACCGGCCCGCATTTCGCGCTGAGTGCACGTTCGGTGCGGGCCCGCGATCAGGGTCTCGCCCAGGGCTGCACCCAGCCCTCGATCGCCCAGCCCTCCAGCGCCGCGATCAACTCGTACATGGTGGCGCCGTCGATGGATTCGCGGACGATGTCGGCGTGCCCGGCGTGCCGGGCCAGCTCGTTGATGACGTGCAGGATCACCCAGCGCACCGACCAGGCCTCCTGGTTCTTCGGGAACCAGGGGATGTCCTTCGGCACCGGCACCGCGGCGTCGAGGTCCGCGGTCTCCACCAACCGCAGCGATTCCGCGTTCTGTTCTTCGAAGGCCCGCAGCAACCCGTCCAGCGTCTCGTCCGGCCGCATCACGTGCTGGTCGGCGAACTCCTGCGCGATCTGCTCGAACGGTCGCGGGTCTTTCGGCGGCGCGCCCGGCGCGGCGGCGACGCGTCCCATCCAGCTGCGCTGCATCGCGGTGACGTGCTTGATCAGCCCGCCGATCGACAGCGCGCTGACCGAGGGGGTGGACCGGGCCTGTTCGTCGGTGAGGCCGTAGCTGACCGCGAAGTAGGCGCTCTGGTGGAACGCCAGGTACTCGCGCAGGGCGCTGCGTTCGTCGGACACCGGCGGGGCGAGGGCGGGCATTAGCCGATCGTAGATGGCCGGCAGGCCGTAAAGTGCGGGGATGCAGCTGGTTTCGGCCCACTCGACCGAGCTGTTCGTCGGGCCGCGGGACGCTCCGGCGCAGCTGGCGCGGGTGACCGTCTCCGCGGTGACCGAGCCGACGCCGATCCGCATCGACGGGGACGGCGTGAGCGGGGAGGCGGTGGCCGTTGCCGGCGACGAGGTCGTCGAGGTCCCGGTCAGGGTGGACCGCCCGGTCGTCGGGCAGCGGCGGGCGACGCGGGCACTGGCCGCCGGCGCCCGGCAGCCGTTCGAGTTCGTCGTGGCCGAGCCCGGCTGGACGATGTTCATGGTCAGTCACTTCCACTACGACCCGGTGTGGTGGAACACCCAGGGCGCGTACACCAGCGAGTGGGTCTCCGACCCGCCGGGCCGGCAGACCAACAGCTTCGAGCTGGTCCACGCGCACCTGGAGATGGCCCGCCGCGAGCCGGAGTACAAGTTCGTGCTGGCCGAGGTCGACTACCTCAAGCCGTATTGGGACACCCACCCCGAGGACCGCGCCGACCTGCGCCGCTTCCTGGCGCAGGGCCGCGTGGAGGTGATGGGCGGCACCTACAACGAACCCAACACGAACCTCACCGGCCCGGAGACCACCATCCGAAACCTGGTGCACGGCATGGGGTTTCAGCGTCACGTCCTGGGCGCGGACCCGGCCACGGCCTGGCAGCTCGACGTGTTCGGCCACGACCCGCAATTCCCCGGGATGGCCGCCGACGCGGGGCTGACGTCGAGCTCGTGGGCCCGGGGTCCGCACCACCAGTGGGGCCCGGGCGGTGACGTCGACCGCATGCAGTTCTGCAGCGAGTTCGAGTGGATCGCGCCGTCGGGCCGCGGACTGCTGACCCACTACATGCCCGCGCACTACGGCGCGGGCTGGGGGATGGACGAGTCGGCATCGCTGGCCGAAGCCGAGGACGCCACCTACGCGCTGTTCCGTCGGCTCAAGCGGGTCGCGCTGACGCGCAACGTGCTGCTGCCGGTCGGCACCGACTACACGCCGCCGAACAAGTGGGTCACCGCCATCCACCGCGACTGGGCGGCTCGCTACGCCTGGCCGCGCTTCGTGTGCGCGCTGCCGCGGGAGTTCTTCGCGGCCGTGCGCGCCGAGTTGGCCGAGCGCGGGCACGTCCCGTCGCCGCAGACCCGCGACATGAACCCGATCTACACCGGCAAGGACGTGTCCTACATCGACACCAAGCAAGCCAACCGGGCCGCCGAGAACGCCGTCCTGGAAGCCGAGCGGTTCGCCGTGTTCGCCGGGCTGACGGCCGGCGCCGAGCACCCGCAGGCCGCCCTGGCCAAGGCGTGGGTGCAGCTGGCGTACGGGGCGCATCACGACGCCATCACCGGGTCGGAGTCCGACCAGGTGTACCTCGACCTGCTGACCGGCTGGCGCGACGCGTGGGAGTTGGGCCGCGCGACCCGCGACGCCGCGCTGGCGCTGTTGTCCCGCGCGCTCGGCGGGGACGTCGTGGTGTGGAACCCGTTGTCGCGGCAGCGCACCGACATCGTCACCGCGCGGCTGGACGCGCCACTCGGGGCCGGGGTGCGGGTGCTGGACACGGACGGCAGCGAGCTGCCCGCACACGTCGGCGACGAGGGCCGGTCGGTCAGCTGGCTGGCGCGCGACGTGCCGTCGCTGGGCTGGCGGGCCTACCGGCTCGTTCCCGGCGACGGCCCGGCCGGCTGGGAGGAGGTGCCCGGCGCGGCGATCGCCGGCGAGCGCTACCGCGTCGAGGTCGACCCGGCGCGTGGCGGGGGAGTGGTTTCCCTCAGCGACGGCGGCCGGGAGCTGATCGCCGACGGCCGGGTGGGCAACGAGCTGGCCGTCTACGAGGAATACCCGTCGCACCCGACGCAGGGCGAGGGCCCGTGGCACCTACTGCCGAAGGGGCCGGTGGTGTGTTCGTCGGAGTCGCCGGCCCGGGCGCGGGCCTTCCGCGGCCCGTTGGGGCAGCGGCTGGTCGTCACCGGCCGGATCGGCGCGCTGCTGCGCTACACGCAGACCATCACCCTGTGGCACGGCGTCGAGCGGGTGGACTGCCGCACCACCATCGACGAGTTCACCGGGGCCGACCGGCTGGTGCGGCTGCGCTGGCCCTGCCCGGTGCCCGGCGCCATGCCGGTCAGCGAGGTGGGCGACGCCGTCGTGGGGCGGGGCTTCGCCCTGTTGCATGACGGCGCCCGCTCGGTGGACACCGCGCAGCACCTCTGGACGCTGGACAACCCGGCCTACGGCTGGTTCGGCCTGTCGTCGGCGGCGCGCGTTCGGGTGGGCCCGCCGCACGGCCAGGCCGTGCGGGCGATCTCGGTGGCCGAGGTGGTGACGCCGGACGAGGCGGTGTCGGGACCGCTGGCGCGCGAGCTGATGGTCGCCCTGGTGCGCGCCGGGGTGACGGCCACCTGCAGCGGCGCGGACAAGTCCCGCTACGGCGACCTCGACGTCGATTCGAACCTGCCCGACGTGCGGATCGCGCTGGGCGGGCCGGCCCGCAACGCCTTCACCAAGACGGCGCTGGCGCAGGCCGATCCGGTGTACGCCGAGGAGCTCGACCGCCAGTTGGCGACGGCGGGCCGGGCCGCGGTCTGGGTGCCGGCCGCGGCGCCGTTGGCGAAGGTGTGGGTGCCCGGCGCCGACCTGCGCGCGCCGGCGGCGCTGCCGGTGCTGGTGATCGCCGGCCGCGACGAGCCGGGCCTGGCGGCCGCGATCGCGGCGGTGGCCGACGACCTCCGCGACGCCGAAATCGTCGTCATCCAGCGGGCACCGGCGGGCACCGACGAGTTCGACGACCGCACCGTCGCCCTGCTCAACCGCGGCGTCCCCAGCTTCGCCGTCGACTCCGAGGGCACGCTGCACACCGCGTTGATGCGCTCCTGCACCGGCTGGCCGTCGGGCACCTGGATCGACGAGCCACGCCGCACCGCCCCGGACGGCTCGAACTTCCAACTCCAGCACTGGACGCACGCCTTCGATTACGCGCTGGTCTGCGGCGACGGTGACTGGCGGCGTGCCGAAATCCCGAGCCGCAGCGCGCAGTTCGGCCACCCGCTGCTCGCCGTCCCCGCGGGCGGGGCGGGCGGCGCGGCGCCCGCGGCCGGGTCACTGCTGCGCGTCGAACCCGCCGACCGGGTGCAGCTGGCCGCCCTGAAGGCGGCCGGCAACCCGCTCACGGCGGGCAGCGCCCGGCCGGTCGATCCGAGCGCGGTGGCGCTGCGCCTGGTGGAGACGACGGGCGAGCGGGCCGACGTGGTGATCGGCTCCGACGTCGGCGAACTCGCCGACATCCGCCCGGCCGACCTGCTCGAAACCGCGCGCGACGGCCGCCCGCTCGACCTGCACGGCTACCAGGTCGCCACCGTGCTGGCCCGTTTCGATACCCCGCGCGCGCCGGCGGCGTCGGTCGCGCTGGCCCCGCACGCGGAAACCGCCCAGCCGTTGTACGCGCGCTATTGGCTGCACAACCGGGGCCCCGCGCCGCTGGGTGGGCTGCCGGCCGTCGCGCATCTGCATCCCGTGCGGGCGCCCGCCGAGCCGGGCGGCGAGGTCGTGCTGCGGCTCACCGCGGTCAGCGACTGCAGCGATGCCACGCTGACCGGCACGGTCACCGTGGTCTGCCCGGAGGGCTGGTCGGCCAAGCCCGACGAACTCCCCCTCACGCTGCGCAGCGGCGACTTCCGGGAGGCCGACGTGGCGGTGTCGGTGCCCGCCCACGCCCGCCCGGGGCGCTACCCGGTCAGGGCCCAGCTCCGCATCGCCGGCGACGAGGCCCCGGCCGCGTGGCGACAGACGGTCGAGGACGTGTGCCTCGTCGAGGTCGGCGCGACCGACGAGGGGGAACTGATCTACCTCGCCGAGGGCCCCGCCGACGTCGAGTTGGCAGCCGGGGACACGGCGGCGCTGACCGTCACGGTCGGCAGCCGCGCCGGGGCGGATCTCGCGCTCGAGGCTCATCTGATCAGCCCGTGGGGAACCTGGGAGTGGCTGGGCCCCGCCGCGGCGGGCGCGGTCCTGCCCGCCCGCGGCAGCGCCCGCCTCCGTTTTTCGGTGACCCCGCCGCCCTGGCTGGAGCCGGGCCGGTGGTGGGCCCTGGTTCGGGTCGGCTGCGCCGGCCGGCTGGTCTACACCCCGGCGATCAGGGTGACCGTGACATGAGCGAGGTCGCGACGGTCGCCGGTGTTGCGGTCCCGGTCGACGAGGTCGACGCCGCCGAAACGCGGCTGCGCGCCCGGCGGGGCGCGGCCGCACTGCCGGCCGTCGGCACCGCCGAGGGGCGTCAACTGCGGCGCTGGCTGACCCAGCTGATCGTGACCGAGCGGGTCGTCGCCGCCGAGGTCGAGGCCCGCGGCCTGCGCGGGCGGGGCGCGCCGAGCGAGGAGGAGCTGCTGCCCGACGCGACGGCCCGGCTGGAGATCGGCAGCGTCGCGGCCGCCGTGCTGGCCGACCCCCGCGCGCGGGCGCTGTTCGCCGACGTCACCGCCGCCGTGCGGGTCCCCGACGAGGAGGTGGCCTCCTACCACGCCCGCAACCCGTTGCGGTTCGCCGCGCCGGGCCGCGATTCGCACGGCTGGCGGTCGCCGCCGGCCACGCCGCAGCTGGACGACGTGCGGTCGGCGATCGCCGCATGGAGAGCGGCCCACACCTCCTCGGCCGCGCCGCCGCCCGGCGTGGGCCGGACGACGGTGT
>NZ_LZJJ01000558.1:0-2867 GCF_001667625.1 Mycobacterium sp. E1715 | reverse complement strand
TGCCCCCACGCAGGACTTCATGTACCCCTCGATCGGCACCAACTGCCTGGCGGACGGCACCAGCGCGATCGCCACGGCGCTGTCGGTGGCGGGTCCGGCGAAGATCCCGACGCCGGGCCCGGGCCCCGGGCAGACCGCCTACGTGTTCACCGCGGTCGGCACGCCCGGGCCCGCCGAGGTGCAGAAGCTGCCGTTGAACGTCACCTGGGTGAACCTGACCACGGGTAAGTCGGGGACGGTTGCGCTCAAGCCGCGCACCGACATCAACGCCGACGGGCCGACGACGCTGACCGCGATCGCCGACACCGGGTCCGGCAGCATCATGTCGACCATTTTCGGGCAGGTCACCACGAAGGAAAAGCAGTGCCAGTTCATGCCCACCATCGGCTCCACGGTGGTGCCGTAGGCCGGCACTGTCCCCCGCCATGGCGCGCGTGCTCCCCTCGGGGACACGCGCGCTCCGGTCTGGCGGGCGGCTAGTACGCCATGAACAGGATCGCGTCGCGGTCGTACTCGAGACCCGGATGATCGCTGGCGAGATGAGCCTGGGTCAGCTCGACCAACTCGTCCTCATCCTTGCCGACGATGGCTTCCCCGCACGGACACGTCAGGTGAGTCTTCACGTTGCCGCCCTTCCCTTCTGGTCACCAACTACTTCGCCGCCTTGGCAGCTGCCTTCATCTGCTTCTTGTACGAACGGACCTTGCCCATCGACTTGGCGTCGACGATGTCGGCGACGGAGATGTGGGTGCCGGCCTTGCCGAACTGCCCGGCCGCCTCGCGCCAGCCTTTCGGGGTGACGCCGTACTGCTTGCCCAGCAACGCCACAAAGATCTGCGCCTTGACATCGCCGAAACCGGGCAGCCCCTTGATCCGCCGCAGCAGCTCCGCGCCGTCGGGGTCCCCGGCGGTCCACAAACCCGCCGCGTCACCGTCGTAACGGTCCACGATGATCTGGGCCAGGGTCTGGATACGTTTGGCCATCGATCCCGGAAAGCGGTGTATCGCAGGCCTTTCCGAGCACAGCGCGGCGAACTTGTCGGGGTCGTAGTCGGCGATCTCGGCGGCGCTGAAGCCGCCCATCCGGTCCGCGATCTTCTTCGGCCCGGAGAAGGCGGTCTCGAAGGGCACCTGCTGGTCAAGGACCATCCCGATGAGCAGCGCCAGCGGATCCTCGTCCAGCAGCGCGTCGGCCTCGGGATCCTGAGCGAGCCAAAGTTTCACCGTCAACGACCAACCTTTCCGCTGAACACCCTAAGACCGATGAGCCGTAGTTGGCAGACTACTCACCCAACCACCGCGTTATCGTGGCGTGGTGGTGGATGAGGCCCGACTGGCGCTGATGCTGGCCCGCGACGAACTGCACGCCCTCGTCACCGCCTATTGCCGGGCCGTCGACCGCGCCGACTACGAAGCGCTGCGCGACCTCTACCACCCCGACGCGACCGACTCGCACGGCTCGTTCTCGGCGGGCGGCGTCGAACAGTTCATCGCGCAGCTGCAGGCGTCCGAACCGTATGTGCGGGTGTCCCAACACAACGTCACCACAACCAACTTCGTCGTCGAGGGCGACACCGCCCGCGGCGAGGTCTACTGCCTCGTTTTCCACACCTTCGCCGGCCCCGAACGCGACGTCGACGTCGTCATCGGCGGTAGGTACCTGGACACCTACACCCGACACGAGGGCCGCTGGAAGTTCGGCCAACGCACCATCGTGGCGGATTGGTCGTACCAGAACGACCCGTCCCGGGTGGACTTCTCCCACCCCAGCACCCGCGGCAGCCTGCGCGGCAAGCCGGGCCGTGACGACCCCTCGATCGGCCTGTTCACGCCGCCCGCGGGCTGAAAACCGTTGGGAGGCAACGGCTAACCGCCGATCCTCACCCGCTCTTACGGCGGAACTCGCGGCGGTTCTCAACCGGCCCGTGCGCCCGCGACTGCTTGCCCCCGCTGTCCTTGTGGTCGGACCCACCCGACGACTTGGCCAGCTTGCGGTCCAGGGCCTCGCGGAACTTGCGCTTGGTGTCGTCGTCCGATTCCGGCGCCTCGGAGGACTTCGATTCAGCCATACCGGCAGCCTAGCGCCGCGCGGCCGGAATCGGGCGGCTACCGCACCCCCGGCGGCATGCCGTAGACGTGCGAGATCGGCAGGGTCAGCAGCACCCGCCGATCGGTGACCATCGCGCGGCGGTACTCGTCCCAATCCGGGTGTTCGCCGGCGATGTTGCGGTACAAGGCAATCAGCGCCTCGACGGTGTCGTCGCCGGGGTCGGACGCCGGCGGCGTCAGCGTGGCCGTGCCCTCGGCCACCGCATACGACCACCCGTCGTCGGCGTCGACCAGGATCGACGCCCGGGGGTCGCGGCGAAGGTTGCGGGTCTTGGCCCGGGGCTCGGTGATCGACACCCGCACGGCCAAGTCACGCGGGTCGAAGTGGTAACTGACGTTCGACAGCTGGGGCCGCCCGTCGCGCTTGATGGTCGCCAGCACCCCGAGAGAGTTCCCACTGATCACGGCGAGCAGCTTGTCGTCGAAGACTTGGCGTCCCATCCCAGCAGCCTACGTCGCGCGTCCAGCGACCGGTCCCGGATCGCGCCGGCCCGCACCGACCTGGTGAAATCGGACCATGACCAAGTACGCGGCCTTCCTGCGCGGAGTCAACGTCGGCGGCGTCAACCTCAAGATGGCCGAGGTGGCACGCGCGCTGACCGATGCGGGTTGCAAGAACGTGCGCACCATCCTGGCCAGCGGCAACATCGTGCTGGAGTCGCCCGCCGGCGCCGCGGGGGTGCGCAAGAAGGCCGAAGCCGCGCTGCGCGACCGTTTCGGCTACGACGCGTGGGTGCTGGTCTATGACCTCGAAACGG